>CAZUZZ010000027.1:0-12506 GCA_964625055.1 uncultured Bacteroides sp.
GCCTTAAAATGATCCATCTGCCAGACCATGATATCGATCAGACTGTAACCCGCCACCTTATAGGCACAGAGAAAATCCTGATGCTCCAGATAATATAAAAATTCCCGGGAAACACCCTCCGAGGCCGTGAGCATTGCAAAAAAACTCTCCAAGAAGCTTTCGTCCTCCCCTGCATAATGACAAAGGGCTTTCGCCCAAGCGTAAGCCTTCGCCTTTTCCTCTTCTCTCATTCTTTTTTCCTCTCATTCCGCATAGAATATGCTAACAAACTCCGGATGTATCTTCTATGGCTCTCTTAGAACAGATCAACGATATTTTATGGGGCTTTCCCCTGATTGCCCTGCTCCTTGGCACTCACATTTACTTTACCTGTAAACTGCATTTTCCCCAAAGACATCTTCCAGAGGCAATCCGTCTCTCTCTTTTTTCCACGGAAGCAGGCGGGAAGAATCTCTCTCCCTTCTCGGCCCTTGCCACCACCCTGGCGGCAACTCTCGGCACCGGCAATATCATCGGCGTTTCCACCGCCGTGGCACTGGGCGGTCCCGGCGCTGTCTTCTGGTGCTGGATCACCGGGATCCTGGGAATGGCCACCGCTTACGGCGAGTGCTATCTGAGCGTCCTTTACCGCCGGCAGAAAGCAGACGGCGTCTATGCGGGCGGTCCCATGTATGTACTCAAAAACGGTTTACATAACAATAAACTTGGCTGCCTGTATGCGCTGTGTACACTGGCCGCCGCTTTCGGCGTGGGCTGTACCACCCAGGCCAACTCCGTCACCCGGGCAACGACCTTAAGCTTCGGTCTCTCTCCCCATCTGGTGGGGATCGTCTTAGCTGTCCTGACCGGCGCCGTGATCCTGGGCGGCATCAAGAGTATCGGTAATCTCTGTGAACGAACCGTGCCCGCCATCACGTTTCTCTATCTTCTGGGGTGCTTTTTGCTGCTCGTTCTCTACCGCCGCCAGCTCCTTACCGCCATAGTCTGGATCTTAAAAGACGCTTTTTCTTTCACAAGCCTTACCGGCGGTATCGCAGGCGCGGGCTTACAGCGGGCGCTTCGCTACGGCATCGCCAGAGGACTCTTCACCAACGAGGCCGGCATCGGCACCTCCGCCATCGCAGCCGCCTCCTCCCACACCGAGAATCCCCGGCTGCAGGCCTATGTGTCCATGACCGCGGTTTTCTGGGATACGGTAGTCATGTGTCTGTTAACCGGCCTGGTCATCGTCTGCAATATGCTCTATGATCCGGCCTCCGCCACAGGCGTCGCCGAAACCGATCTGACCGCCGCCGCTTTCGCTCACCTTCCCTATGTGGGAGACACCTTTTTAACCCTCTCTCTGTGCGCCTTCGCCGTCACCACCCTGATCGGCTGGTCCTATTTCGGAGAAACCGCCACAGAGTATCTGGCAGGCAGCCGGGGCGTCCCGCTCTATAAGCTTGTCTATATCCTGATGATCTATCTGGGCGCGATCATTCCCATGCGTCTGGTATGGGAGAGCACCGATCTGATCAATGCGCTTATGGCTCTGCCAAACTTATTGGCTCTCTGGACCCTGCGGCGGCAGATCCGATCATGATCACTTCTCCAGTGTGAGATTTAGTACTTCTTGGCGTCCCGTCCAATGTCGGGACGTCTTTAGAAGTCCTTCTCACACAATCCTCGGTGTCTGTAATAAGCGTAAAAGCCAACACAGATCAGCGCGGAGAGCAGGGAACCCAGCGGCGCCGCCCATCCCATGGGATACAGATCCTCTGGAAACCAGAGACTGGCAAAATAGGCGCCGGGAATGCGGACCAGCACGATCGCCGTGATATTATGTAGGAAGGAGATGCCCGCCTTCTGATCTCCACAGAAATATCCGCTGAAGCAAAAATGGATGGCGGCAAAAAGCGTGTCAAAGGCATAAGAGCGCATATAAGCGCAGCCCGCCGCCAGCACCAGCGCATCTTTTGTAAACAAGCCCACCAGCGTGTGGGGCAAAAACTGATTGTACAGCGCACACAGACCGCCCCAGCAGACCGTGATGAGAAGCCCGTACCCCAGAGAGGCTCTGGCCCGCTCCGGCCTGTCCGCCCCCATATTCTGGGCCGTGATAGCCGAGATTGCCGAGAGAAAGGCCGAGGGCACCAGAAACATAAAACCGATCAGCTTCTCCACGATCCCCACCGCCGCCGACGCGATCAGTCCCCTGCTGTTGGCGATCACCGTGATCACGATAAAAGCCACCTGGATCAGACCGTCCTGGCAGGCAATCGGCACTCCCACCTTACAGATCTGGGAGACCGCCTCTTTGTCTATCCGAATATCCTGTCTGCTCACCCGAAAGCCGAGATCTTTTTTGCGCAGTACAAACAGAGCAAAGAACACGCTCACCGCCTGCCCGCAGACCGTAGCCAGAGCCGCGCCCGCCGCGCCTAATCCCGCGCCTACAAAGACAAAA
Organism: uncultured Bacteroides sp.; assembly: GCA_964625055.1. Classification (GTDB taxonomy): domain Bacteria; phylum Bacillota; class Clostridia; order Lachnospirales; family Lachnospiraceae; genus UBA3282. The sequence goes on from CAZUZZ010000027.1 coordinate 2,447, forward strand.
TCCAGCACGATATTGACCACACACGCCACCGCCACAAAATACATGGGCCGTCTGGAATCACCCGCCCCGCGAAAGACACTGCATATCACATTGTAGGCCGTGATAAAGGGCACGCCCGCAAAGCAGATACACAGATAGATCCGGGTCTGCGATACCGCCTCTGCCGGTGTGAGCATGACGCTTGTTATTAAATTAACACTGAGTAACAGCCCCGCCGTGAGCACCCCCGCAAAGGCCACGAAAAAGAGCACCGCCGCGCCCACTGTCTTTGCCGCCGAGCGTTTATCTCCGGCCCCCACACATCTGCCGATCCGCACCGTGGCTCCCATGGAGAGCCCCACGATGATCACCGTGAGCATATGCATCACCTGGCTGCCGATCGCCACCGCCGTGGTGGTCTCCGAGCCGTTATACAGCCCTACCACGAACAGATCCGCCATGCCGTAAAAGGTCTGCATAAAGCAAGCCAAAAGATACGGGAGCGCAAACCGTATCAGGTTTTTCCCCACGCTCCCCTTTGTCAGATCATTTGTTTCCATCACATCACCCCAACGCTACATCCAGTATCATCATGATCACAAACCCGAAAGCCACGCCCACAGTTCCGATATTGCTGTGCTCTCCGACCTGTGCCTCCGGGATCAGCTCCTCCACCACCACGTAGATCATCGCTCCTGCCGCAAAGGCAAGAAATACCGGGAGTGCAGAGACAATCTGCTCCGCCAGCAAAATCGTAATAAAAGCGCCGACCGGTTCCACGATACCGGATAGGGCACCGTAAACAAAGGCGCGTCCTCTGGAAACTCCCTCACTGCGCAGCGGCATGGAGATGATAGCGCCCTCCGGGAAGTTCTGAATGGCGATACCGATGGCCAGGGCAAAGGCACCCGCCATGGTGATCCCCGCATCTCCGATCAGCGCCCCCGCAAAAGTCACTCCTACGGACATTCCCTCCGGGATATTATGCAGCGTCACCGCCAAGACAAGCATAGTGGTTTTTTTTAATGAGCTCTCCACGCCCTCCGGTTCCGTGCTCTCCAAATGCAGATGCGGGATCAGACTGTCCAACACTAAAAGAAACCCCATGCCGCCGAGAAAACCCGCGGCGGCCGGAAGCCAGGCGATCTGCCCCTGTTCCTGCGACATATCAATAGCCGGGATCAGAAGCGACCACACCGATGCGGCAATCATAACACCCGATGCAAAACCCAGAAGAAACTTCTCCACTCCTCTGTGCATCTCTCTTTTCATAAAAAACACCATTGCCGCACCGAGCGTCGTTCCCAGAAAAGGGATCATCAATCCTGTAAAAAGCTGCATACACCGCTTAACCTCCTGTTTGTGGCAGTCTTATGAAAGACCCTATTATAGCTTACGCCGTTTGGGCGAAGAAGATACAATCTGCCATTTTCAACCTCTTCATCAGCGCTTCTTCCCTATCACCAGATCATAACTCTCCGCGATCATACGCTTTATATCCTCATCAGGAATCGTACCGTCCAGGATCACTGTATTCCAATGCTCTTTATTCTGATGGTATCCCGGAAGCACAGACTCGTAGGTCTGCCGCCAGAAATCCCGCCAGACCGGATCCACCTTGATATTGATCCGCATCGAGCCATCATATTCATAGGTCCACAAAAACGCTTTTCTGTTTTTCTGACACCGCACAAGCACCCAATTCGTATCATGAAAAGGCATATCCTGATACACATCGGGAAATGTCATGCCGCAGCGCAGCGCTTCTTCTCTTGTCGTCATATCCTTACCCCTGTTTTATACCATCGCGTATAGTATACCATAAATTATCTTATCGCTTCAAAGAAATCTCATCTATTTTTCTCTACTGCATTTGGATTTATGTTATACTGATATCACAAAGAAATGCAGCGCTTCGGAGTCGTACACAACACCGCATCTTCCGCTTCGGAGAACTGCCACCAAAGAAAGGGATATGCTTATGGAGAAAAGTGCAGAAATCAGAAAACTGTGTCAGGAGAAGGAGATCCGCATGATCGACTTCAAAATGACCGACATCGACGGACGTTGGCGTCACATCACGATACCGGTGGAGCGGTTCGATGAGAATGTCTTCGTCTACGGGATCGGCTTTGACGGTTCCAACTACGGGTACGCTCCCATTGAGAAGAGCGATATGGTATTCCTGCCCGACCCGGATACCGCCTATGTAGATCCTTTCGCAGAGGTGCCCACACTGACCATGTGCGGCAATGTCTGCGTCATCGGCAAGGGTGAAAATACTCCCTTTGACCAGTATCCGAAAAATGTTACCCTCCGTGCCATGGACTATATGAAAAAGACCGGCATCGCGGATAACATGGTGATCGGACCGGAGTTTGAGTTTTATCTGTTCGACTCCGCACGCTACGAGGTTTCTCCCAGACGGTGCGCCTATCAGATCGACACCAGACAGGCCGAGTGGAACTGCAGCCTGGACAATCCCGGCAACAACGGCTACGAGGTGACCCACGGCGGCTACCATATCGCCGCGCCTCAGGATGTGGGTTATGACCTGAGAAGCCGTATGTGTACGGAAATAGAAAACTGGGGCGTTAAGGTAAAATACCATCACCACGAGGTGGGCGGCCCCGGTCAGATGGAGATCGAGGTGGAATTGGCGGATATGCCCGCTATGGCTGACAACACCATGATCATCAAGTACATTATCAAGAATATGGCTGCCAGAGAAGGCAAGACAGCCACTTTCCTGCCCAAGCCCATCTATAAGGAGGCGGGAAGCGGCCTCCATGTGCATATGCTGCTCACCAAAGACGGAAAACCTGTCTTCTACGATGCGAACGGCTACTCCGGTTTAAGTCAGACCGCTCACTACTTTATCGGCGGCCTGCTTTCCCATATTGCGTCACTGTGCGCGTTCACCAACCCTTCCACCAACTCCTTCAAGCGTCTGGTGCCCGGGTATGAAGCGCCCGTGACCATCGGCTATGCCACCTCCAACCGCAGTGCGGTGATCCGTATTCCGGCATATGCAAAATCTCCGGAGACCAAGCGTTTCGAGCTGAGAAATCCCGATGCTACCGCCAATCCCTACTACGCTTATGCGGCTATCCTGATGGCAGGCTTAGACGGTATCGAGAAGAAGATCGATCCTGCAGCAAACGGCTGGGGTCCTTATGATTTCAACCTTTACACACTCTCCGCGGAGGAGCAGAAGAAGATCAAGGGACTGCCCAAGTCTCTGGACGAGGCGCTGGATGCACTGGAAAAGGATCACGATTATCTGACCAAGGACGGTGTATTCCCCGAACGCCTCATCGACGTATGGATCGCGCGCAAACGTGCCGAGGCAAAGCAGGCCGGAGAGATTCCAACACCGGCGGAATTTATGATGTATTACGACCTCTGATCCGATCGAGTGCCCGCGCACTCGATCACGAGAATGCTGCGCATTCTCCTTCGAGGTTTTACGCTATGGCGTGTATCTAAACCCAAAAGGAAACTCTGCCATTATGGCAGAGTTTCCTTTTCAAAATTTCGTATCGCCCGGGCCAAGTTACCGTGGAGCATAACGCTCATCTTCTGCACGATCTCCTCATAATCCTCCTTCATCTCATTCCCGATCCAGTCCAGCATGATACCCACAAAACCATATTTATAAAAGTCAGCAATAAAAGCCTTATCTCCTTCCGCCAGATCGATCCCCCGGCATTTTTCCTCCACCACATCCTTTACCAGATCATAGGTGAACTTATAAAGATATCCCTCGATCCTTTCTCTGCCAATACCCCGGTATACCTTCAAGAGAGTGGGCCTATTTTCCAGAACAGCCTCAAAGATCTGACGCATACCCTCCTGCCAGGTATCATAGGTCTTTTTATCCTGCAGCGCTTTTTTCATATCCTCCACACAGACCCACTCCACCAGATCATAGATATCCTTAAAATGATAATAGAAGGCCATCCTGCTGATGCCGCAGTCCGTGGCGAGGTCATTGATCGTTATCTTCTCCAGCTTCTTTGTCGTAAGCTGCTTTTTCAGGGATTCCGCAAGCGCCATCTTCGTCGTGTTTGTATTTGGCATTCTTATCTCCTCTGTTGCAATTAAGAGTTCTCTTCCTTTGCCCATCCGTAAGCATATTTCACGGCCTTTTTCCATCCCCGGATCCGGCTTTCCCTGTCCGTCTCCGCAATGGCAGGGCTAAAGCAGTCATCGTCTGTGCCGTTTTTCACGACCTCCTCCAAATTTTTCCAATAGCCTACCGCAAGGCCTGCCAGATAGGCCGCACCCATAGCCGTCGTCTCCACACATCTGGGACGGTGGACGGGCACATTTACGATATCCGCCTGCGTCTGCATCAGGAAATCATTGGCGCTGGCGCCGCCGTCCACCTTCAGGGATGAAATCTTCATTTTAGAGTCCGCCTCCATCGCCGTCAGCACATCATTCACTTGATATGCCAGCGATTCCAGAGTAGCGCGGATAATATGACACTTGTTCACGCCCCGCGTGATCCCCACAATTGTTCCCCTTGCATACTGATCCCAGTAGGGTGCGCCAAGCCCGGTAAAGGCGGGCACAACATAACATCCGTTCGTATCCGGAACCTTCCTTGCCATATATTCTGAGTCCGCCGCGGAATCAATGATCCGCAGTTCATCGCGCAGCCACTGTATCGCCGCGCCCGCCACAAAGATCGATCCCTCCAGAGCATAGGAAACCTTTCCGTCAAGCCCCCAGGCGATCGTTGTCACCAGACCATTCTCGGAGAATACCGGATTCTCTCCTGTATTCATCAGCAAAAAGCATCCCGTTCCATAAGTATTCTTGACTTCCCCTGCCGTAAAACAGGTCTGTCCGAACAAAGCCGCCTGCTGATCCCCCGCCGCGCCCGCGATCGGAATAGGACCGCCAAGAAAAGCGGAATCCGCCTCTCCATAAATACAGCTGGAGGATTTCACCTCGGGAAGCATACTTTTGGGGATATCCAGCTCGGCAAGAATCTCCTCATCCCACTCCAGCGTATTGATATTGAACAGCATGGTACGCGAGGCATTGGAATAGTCCGTTATATGCACGGCGCCCTTGGTCAGCTTCCAGATCAGCCATGTCTCCACCGTGCCAAAGAGCAGGTCCCCTTTCTCGGCCCTCTCTCTGGCTCCCGGAACATGATCCAGAATCCATTTGATCTTCGTGGCGGAAAAGTAAGCGTCGATCACCAGGCCTGTCTTTTTCCGAAAAGCATCCGTAAGTCCCTTTTCTTTCAAAGCGTCACAGTAGGCGGCAGTCCTTCTGCACTGCCAGACGATCGCATGGTATACCGGCTCTCCCGTATGTCTGTCCCATACGATGGCGGTCTCCCGCTGATTGGTAATGCCGATGGCGGCAATATCCTTCGCCGTCGCCCCGATCTTGTTCATGGCCTCCACCGCCACACCCAGCTGACTCGCCCAGATCTCATCAGCATCATGCTCCACCCATCCCGGCTGCGGAAAATACTGGGTAAATTCTCTTTGTGCCACGCTGCACATCTTTCCCTCTTTATTGAACAGAATGCATCTGTTACTGGTGGTTCCCGCATCCAGCGCCATGATATATTTTGCCATGCTTCTCTCCTCCTGCTTTTAAGTTAGCGTTTTCCTCTTGTTATCGACACCACACACTCCATATGCTCCGTAAACGGGAACATATCCACCGGCGTCATCTCCGCCACACGGTATGTGCTCTTCCCGGTCAGATATTTCAGATCTCTTGCCAGCGTCTCTGGATTACAGGAGATATAGACCACCCGCCCCGGCTCCATGCGAAGCAGCGCGTCCAGAAATTCCTCCGTGCTGCCGCTTCTGGGCGGATCTAAGAATACCACATCCACCTTCTCCCCTGCATCTGCCATCTGGGTCAGGAACCTGCCCGCATCGTTCTGATAAAAGTCCGCATTTTTGATATGATTGCTCTTCGCGTTGGTGACGGCATCGCGCACCGCCTCCTTATTCAGCTCTACGCCGATGACCTTCTTAGCTTTTTCCGCCGCCGTCAGGGATATGGTGCCAATGCCACAGTAAGCATCCACCACTGTCTCCTTTCCGGTCAGATTGGCATACTCGACCGCCTTCTGATAAAGGACTTCCGTCTGCACGGCGTTCACCTGATAGAAGGATTTTGCGGATATCTTAAACCGTTTTCCGCAGAGCACATCTTCAATATAGCCTTTGCCGTAGATGACCTGTTCCTTCTCCCCCAGCACCATGCTTGTCTTTTTATTATTCACATTGACCAGGATCGTGGTGATCTCCGGATGTAGTTTACATAACTCATTTACAAAATTCTTTTTGGAGGGAAGGATCGGGGATCCCAAAACCAATACCACCATGATCTCTCCCGTGGTGTGTCCCACACGGACAAGCACATGGCGTAACAGCCCATAGCCGCTGTCCTCATCAAATGCCTTATACTTAAAGGATTTTGCCAGTTCACGGACAGACCGGATGATCTCTCCCGCCTTCCGATCCTCCAGCAGACACTCCTCCACCGGCACTACCCGGTGGCTCTTCTCCTGGTAGATGCCCGACACAATGCCCCGGCTCTTCTGAAAGGCAAAAACCGCGTGCACTTTATTTCGGTAATTCGCGGGATCCTCCATCCCGATGATGGATCTCACTTTTCCAAAACCTTTCAGCAAAGTTTCTGTCTGCCTCTGCTTCTTTTTCAACTGTTCCGCATAAGGCACATCGATATACTGGCAACCGCCGCATTTTTTTGATACCGGACACTGTCCCGTCTTTTTCTTCTCCATCTGTCTCTTCCGCCTTTTTATTCTGCGTATATAAACATAACCCCAAGAATACTCTCAGGGTTATTGTAACATACTCTATCTGTCTGTAACAATGCCGACTCTCTTTATGCCGACGCAATCTGCACGGATTCTATTCCCTCCGCCAGATTTCTGGCAAGGGTGGTGTCCGCCTCGTTGATATGTATGGTAAACACCTCTCCGCCTTCTGTTCTGAAAAAGCGTTCCCAGAAACGTTTCTCCTGCCATTCCACAAAAAAGGAGATGCGGTTAGAGACAAGGAGCTTTTCTAATTTATCCTTGCTCTCCACATTATATACTTTACAAAAGGATATCTCATGGTTAAAAAATAAGGCATTCAGATTCAGTGCTGCCATATCGCTACCTCCAGGCCACTGTTTTATGTCTCTCAGCTTTATGTCAACTTCTAAATCCTATTATATCCTGTCTGCTTTTCAAATTGCAAGATTTTTCTACATTTTCCACAATATGCCTAAATATTTATGTAAATCTTGTGAAAAATCACATCTCCGTCCATGGTCTATGCAGACTTTCCAGCCAATACTCTTTTCTGGTGTCATACTGCTCATTGAGCCAGTCTGCCGCCTGCTCCACGCCCTCCTGCGTCAGAGGCACCTCCGTCCAGGTCTGCTTTTCCTCGGGCGTACGGTAGATTCCAAGAGGTTCCGGCCAGACGGTCACCCGGATCACATCCTCCTCGCCGCTCTTCACCTTTTTGAGCATATAGCGCATTCCGTCCATACTGCCGGAGTATTCTTCTTTTTTTATATAATTCAGGGGGTGAAATGTTTCCTTATCGATCATGCCAAGCCAACCTCTCCCAATAAGCGGAAAAATCCTTTAGAATATCTACTGATGATATAATTATAGCAGAAAAATGGATTCTCGTAATCTGCAATTATTTCTGTCAGTTAGTCCCGCAATGACTTATTATGGTTACCATCGCTGCGCTTCTCCTTATTCAGTCCGCCGGTCATATGTGATACATTGCTTTTTAAAAAGCTGGCACGGAAAACCGCATCCTCCCCATACTTCCCGCGAAGTTTATCTACCGCCCTGTCCAGCTTTTCCAGCTTGTCGTTCTTTTCCAGATCAAAAATACTGTACTGGCGCGCGGCATTCTCCTCCACCTTCGATGTATGGACACCCATCTGCCGGATGGGCGTCTTTTTATCCCACAGCCGGCTCAGTATCTGACAGGCAGCCTCATAGATCTCCTCTGTAATATTGGTGGGCGAATCTAGCTGCATCTGCTTATTCATGCGCTTGAACTCAAAGGTCGTCAGATGAACGCTGACCACGCTGATCATCACATTGTCGGCCCGGAGCCTTGCCCCAACCGTCTCACTTAAAGAAAGAAGTAAATGTCTCGCATACTCCTCCGTCACGATATCCACCGGAGCCGTCAGGCTGTTGCCGTAGCCCTTGTTCGCCTCATGGGAAACCATGCCCGGATCAAGATCGACACCTCTGGCATAGCCCTGAATAGTCTGTCCGTGTTTTTTCAGATGGGCACGGATCATGCCCTCGTCCGCCTTTGCCAGTTCCCCTATCGTCTGTATACCCAGCCGGTGCAGCTTCTCAACCGTTGACCGACCGCAGAGAAACAGATCGGAAACAGGAAGCGGCCACATTTTCTTTTCGATCTCCTCCGGGAAAAGAGTATGCACCTTATCAGGCTTAGAAAAATCTCCCGCCGTCTTGGACAGCAGAAAGTTCGTAGACACACCGACATTCACCGTAAAGCCAAGCTCGTCTCTGATCCTGTCCTTTATCTCATAAGCAAGATTTACCATCCGGTCGCATCCATACAGCTTGCCAAACCCCTCAAACACGATCCACGCCTCGTCAATGCTGTACTGGATCACGTTGTCACTGTATTCCTGCAAGATTTTCATAAAAGCTCTGGACGAGCTGACATACAGGCCATGGTCAGGCGGCACGATCACCAGCCCCGGACATTTCCTCTGCGCCGCCACGATAGGCTCTCCTGTCTGAATGCCGTATTTCTTAGCCGGCGTACTTTTGGCAAGAACGACACCGTGGCGTTTTTCCTGATCGCCTCCTACAATACTCGGAATCGCTCTGAGATCCTCTTTCTCCCCCAGCACATTGACCCGGTAAACGGCGGTCCATGAGAGAAAAGCCGAATTGACATCAATATGAAAGACATATTTTCCCGTTGTCTCTTCCATTTCCTTTCGTCTCCTCCCATGGGCGAATGTAATATAATATTATATTAGCAAACATATGTTCTTGCGTAAAGATAAAATATTTATTTTATATAAAAAACCTGATAACCACCAATGCCAGTGATTATCAGGTATTTTTCTATCGGAGTGACAAGACTTGAACTTGCGGCCTCTACTTCCCTAAAGTAGCGCTCTACCACTCCTTACCTGTCTTTTTTATAAAATGGATTTTTCTCGGAGTAAGCAACCGCCGCACTGTTAAACTCATCAGAACTCATATCATCAAAATACTCCCGCTGCCACTTCGTATAATCAAATTTTTCCCTGTTGATCACTGCAATAAACCGCTCTGTCTCCACTACTCCCAGTTTCTCCAATAAGCAATGAATCCCTCTGTTCATAATCTCAATATCACTGACCATTAAATTCTCCCTCCAATCTTCTGATAAAATCTGTGGGGTTTAACATCTGAATCTCGCTTGTATGGTATTTTAACAACCTGTCATCAGTGGTAAGGAAACAGTCACAGGACGAATACACGGCACAGGCTACATGGTAAGCATCTTTCATCTTGACTCCTGTTTTCATTATTTCCTCAGCTTTAGCCTTTATTACATCCGCTTTATCTATATCTATATATTCCGCACTGTTCTTCTGTATAAATTCGCTGATTGCTGTTCTTTTTGTCTCATATGGATTCTGACTGTTCTCATACCACAAAATATATGACGTTACCAAGTCCAATTCTCTATTTTTGACTAAGTCCTGTACATATAGTTTAGCCTGTGTCTCTAATGAAATACGAATTTGTGTTTGGTCATCATATGGTCGGTTGAAACAGCAGTTATCTAAATATATTTTCATGCTTCACCTCTTTTTCGTTATTATATACTGCTATGATAATATTTACAAGGTTTGCTCTGCCGTCGGATCCCATAAGATTTTCCACAAGCAAAATGATAAATTCCCCTTAACAAAAAAACCTGATAACCACCAAAACCAGTGATTATCAGGTATTTTTCTATCGGAGTGACAAGACTTGAACTTGCGGCCTCTACTTCCCTAAAGTAGCGCTCTA
>CAZUZZ010000028.1:0-8038 GCA_964625055.1 uncultured Bacteroides sp.
ACCTCGATGGCCTCCCCCTTATCCGCATCCTTCACGGTGATGATCATCTGTTTATGCCTAGGCAGATTGACCCCTGCGCCGAGGAACGCCTTGTAAAGCGCCTCGTTAAAGGTTCTGGAAATGCCCAGGCATTCCCCTGTGGATTTCATCTCCGGGCCAAGACTGATCTCCGCACCCCGAATCTTTTCAAAGGAGAATACCGGCATCTTGATGGCATAGTAATCCGCCGCCGGCTGTAAACCCGGCTCATAGCCCAGATCCCGTATCTTTTTCCCGATGATCACCTCCGTGGCCAGATCCACGATGGGAATACCCGTCACCTTGCTGATATAGGGTACGGTGCGGGAGGAACGGGGATTGACCTCGATCACATACACCTCATCTCCCACCGCAATAAACTGAATGTTGATCAGACCGATCACATGGAGCGCCTTTGCCAGTCTTCTGGAATACTCCGCGATGGTCTCTTTCACCTGCTCACTGACCGTGAACGACGGGTAGACGGAAATGCTGTCGCCCGAGTGCACACCCGTCCGTTCAATATGTTCCATAATGCCGGGAATCAAGATATCTGTGCCGTCGCAGACCGCGTCCACCTCCAGCTCTTTTCCCTGCAAATATTTATCTACCAGGATCGGGTGATCCTGCTCATAGCGGTTGATGACCGCCATAAATTCCTCAATCTCCTCATCAGAGATCGCGATCTGCATCCCCTGACCGCCCAGCACATAGGAGGGACGTACCAATACAGGATAACCCAGCCTGTTCGCCACTTCTTTGGCCTGCTCTGCGGTGTACACCGTGCCGCCTGCCGCTCTGGGAATCTGCGTCTCCTCCAGAATCTTGTCAAAAAGCTCTCTGTCCTCTGCGGCATCCACATCCTCCGCCTTGGTGCCCAGAATCGGCACACCCATCTTCATCAGGCTCTCCGTCAGCTTGATCGCGGTCTGCCCGCCGAACTGCACCACCGCGCCGTCAGGCTTCTCTACGTTGACGATGTTCTCCACATCCTCTGGCGTGAGCGGCTCGAAATACAGCTTGTCCGCAATATCGAAGTCGGTACTGACCGTCTCAGGGTTATTGTTGATGATAATGGTCTCATAGCCTTCTCTCGCAAAGGCCCATGTTGCGTGCACGGAACAATAGTCAAACTCGATGCCCTGCCCGATCCGGATCGGCCCGGAGCCTAGCACCAGCACCTTTTTCCTGGGATGCGTCTCCTCCACCTCTGTCTCGGAACCAAACACGGAATAGTAATAAGGGGTGCTTGCCGCAAACTCCGCCGCGCAGGTGTCCACCATCTTAAAGGCCGCCACGATCCCATTGTCATAGCGCATCTTCTTGATCTCTTCTTCCGTTTTCCCGGTCAGTCTGGCGATCACATTGTCCGGGAACTCGATTCTCTTCGCTTCTTTTAAAAGTTCTACGGTCAGGGGCCCTTTCTCTAACGCTGCCTCCATCTCCGTCAGAATCGCAATTTTATCAATAAACCAGTGATCCACCATGGTGACGGCATGGATCGTGTCGTAATCCACGCCCTTTCGGATCGCCTCCGCGATAATGTAGATTCTCTGGTCATCCACAATCTTCATTCGCTCTATTAACTCTTCTGCGGTAAGTTCCGAGAAGTCATAGCTGCGCAGACAGTCCACGTGCTGCTCCAGAGAGCGGATTGCCTTCATCAACGCCCCTTCAAAGTTATTGCCGATGCTCATGACCTCACCGGTAGCCTTCATCTGGGTGGTGAGCGTCCGCTTCGCCGTTATAAATTTATCGAAAGGCAGTCTGGGTATCTTGACCACACAATAATCCAATGTCGGTTCAAAGCTGGCGTAGGTCTTACCGGTAATAGCGTTCTTGATCTCATCCAGCGTATAGCCTAAGGCAATCTTCGCCGCCACCTTGGCTATCGGGTAACCGGTCGCCTTACTTGCCAGCGCGGAAGAACGGCTCACACGGGGATTGACCTCGATCACGCAATATTCAAAGCTTTCGGGATGCAGGGCAAACTGCACGTTACAGCCGCCTGTGATCTCCAGCTCATTGATGATGTTCAGAGCGGAGCTTCTAAGCATCTGGTATTCCTTATCGCCCAAGGTCTGAGAAGGCGCCACCACAATACTGTCACCCGTGTGTACGCCCACCGGGTCGATATTTTCCATATTACATACGGTAATGCAGTTGCCCGCGCTGTCCCGCATCACCTCGTACTCGATCTCTTTCCAGCCCGCGATACAGCGTTCCACCAGCACCTGTCCCACACGGGAAAGCCGCAGGCCGTTTGCCAGAATCTCCTCCATTTCCACCTGATTATGAGCAATGCCGCCGCCGGAACCGCCCAGCGTATAGGCAGGACGAAGCACCACCGGATAGCCGATTTCTTTTGCAAAAGCGACGCCATCCTCAATATTTTCCACCACAAGGGAGGGTGCACAAGGCTCTCCGATCTTCTCCATGGTCTCCTTAAACTCCAGCCGGTCCTCCGCCTTGCGGATGGTCTTCGCCGTGGTGCCAAGGAGCGTTACGCCGTGAGCCGCAAGAAACCCCGACTCATCCAGCTCCATGCCCAGATTTAGGCCCGCCTGACCGCCCATGTTGGGGAGCAGGGAATCCGGTTTTTCTTTCAGGATGATCTGTTCCAGCACCTTGGCTGTCAAAGGTTCTATATACACTTTATCTGCAATGTCGCCGTCCGTCATGATAGTGGCAGGATTCGAGTTTACCAGTATGACCTCCATCCCCTCCTCTTTCAGGGAACGGCAAGCCTGCGTACCCGCATAGTCAAACTCCGCCGCCTGCCCGATCACAATGGGACCCGACCCGATAACAAGTACTCTTTTTACATTTTGATTCTTAGGCATGGCGCGTCTCCCCCTCTCTCATCATCGTAATAAACCGGTCAAACAAATAGGAAGAATCCTGCGGTCCGGGGCACGCCTCGGGATGAAACTGCACCGTAAAGATATTTTTGCCGGTGTAGGAAAGGCCCTCGTTGGTTCCGTCATTGACATTGACAAAAGCAGGGGTCGCTATCTTCGGGTCCAGTTTATCCATATCCACCACATAGCCATGGTTCTGGGAAGAAATGTAGACCCTGCCCGTGGAAAGATCCTTCACCGGATGATTTCCTCCCCGATGCCCGTATTTCATCTTAAAGGTGTCCGCACCCGTAGCCAGCGCCATCAGCTGGTGCCCCAGACAGATGGCAAAGATCGGCGTGTCGGAAGCATACAGCTTCCGGATCTCTTCTATAACAGCAGTACATTCCTTGGGATCGCCCGGACCGTTGCTGAGCATTATGCCATCCGGTTTGCCCGCAAGGATCTCCTCCGCCGTAGTGCAGGCCGGATAGACGGTCACCTCGCACCCTCTGGCCGCCAAAGACCTCGCGATATTGTTCTTTGCGCCCAGATCCAGAAGCGCCACGCTAAGACCCTCGCCGTTTTCCGAAAAAGTGCCCGTCGCCTGCAGCGTATATTTTTCGCTGCAGCTTACCCGCTCAACCACTTTGCCTGTCGTATATGCTTTTAACTGGGGAATGATTTTTTCAAGATCAAACTGCTCGTCGGTAGTGATCATACCGTTCATGGTACCCTTCTCTCGAAGGATTCTGGTAAGGGCTCTGGTGTCGATCCCGGCGATACCCGGTACACCGTGCTCCTCTAAGAATTGCTGAATTGAAATATCACATCTGAAATTACTGGGAATCCTGGATAGTTCTCGTACGATAAAGCCGTCCGGCCAGGGTTTCGTCGATTCCATATCCTCTTTACATATCCCGTAGTTTCCGATCAACGGATATGTCATACACACGGCCTGTCCCGCGTAGGATGGATCCGTCAGCACTTCCAGATACCCTGCCATGGAAGTGTTAAAAACAATCTCGCTGATGATCTCCCGCTGTGCTCCGATATGCAGCCCCTCAAACACAGTGCCATCTTCTAAAATTAGGAATGCTTTCATTTTATGTCCTGTCCCTTTCGCCGATCCGTCCGTTTCTTATATTTATAAGCTTAATCAATCACAAATGCCGCTACAGTATATCATTGAAGAAAGAATTGCGCAGCAATTCTTTGGGTGCAGGTCGCTGGACCTGCACCGTTTATTGTATCACAAGCAAAAAACAGCTTCAACAACGAAACGGAGGAAATTTTACTTTTTCAGCTTTTGTTCTTTTTGAGCCGATACTGTCCGGGCGTGATCGCTTTCCATTTTTTGAAGATCTTAATAAAATGGCTGCAATCGGAACAGCCGATTTCCTGGCTGATATCGGATAATGAGGAATCGGTAAACAAAAGCAGCTCTTCCGCTTTCTCTACTTTTATCAATTCAATATAGTCTTTGCAGGACCGTCCGTACAACTCCTTAAAGCACTTGGCAAAATGTGAGTAACTCATATGGCACATTTCGGCTAGGCTTTCTACTTTGATAGCGTCATTGGAATGATCGTCAATATATTCCGTAATATTATCTATGGTCGATACCGTATCCGCGTGCATGGAAAAAAGTCCCTGAATATGCAAACCATTCTTTTGCCAGATGCGGATGATATCGATCAAAAGTGAACTGATCTCACCGTGAATGCGAACGTCATATCCATAATCTTTCTGATCGATCTCCCTGACACAGGTTTCAAAGCGTTCCCGAATAGGCAGGTCCCTGATCCATTCAGCGGGAAAAAGAATATCTGCGCGCCCTGATTTCCGGGCATATTGCAGGAGGATGGACAGTTTGGGTGTATAGCTGCTGTTGACAGAAAGCCTGTTGATGTCAAACTTTAGTACCAGATATTTCAACGGTGCGTCGGATGTAGCATATATAGCGTGCACATCTCTTGCGTGGAAAAGAATCAGGTCATCTGCAGAAACAAAGTATTCCCGGTTATTATTTTCGACCAAAGCGCTGCCCTCGATCAAATAAATCATTTCTACGAAATAATGCCAATGAGACTTGACGGGAAACGTTTCTTTTGCCGCATCAAAGAGAAAGGCTTCATAGGGGGCATTCAGGATGTCACTGCTTTCGTACAGATAGTTCATGAAAATCATTCCTTTCTACTATTTTAAAAAAAGAAATAAATTCAGTATTTATCATATATTTTAGTGCAAATTCTTTTAATGATAAGAGATTTATACAATTTTCTTGCGGGTTTATTATAGCATCTAAAAAAAGGAATTGCTATATTCTATTAGGAAAACATCTCCACAAGGAAAGGAATGCAGCCATGGAAACGGAATACATCAAAGGAATCACTTTTGGCGCTTTTGCAGGCAGAGGATGTCTGGAGAACGAAGAATCGTATCAAAGCCTGGACAGACTGATCGAAAGAACCGGGGCCGATTTTATTATGCTGGTGCCAAACGGGATTCAGGAAACGGCTCAGTCGGAAACGATTGACTATCAAACGAAAGCAACCATGTCGGACGAGGAATTGACCCGAATGGTCGATTATATACACGAAAAAGGGCTTCGTGCCGCATTGAAGCCTACGGCGAACTGCAAAAACGGTACATGGCGTGCCCATATCAGCTTTTTTGATATAGATGTGCCCTGTGAGCCTAAATGGGGAAACTGGTTTGCAAGCTATACGGATTTTCAGCTGCACTATGCTAAGATTGCACAGCAGACCGGCTGTGAAATGTTTCTTGCCGGCTGCGAAATGGTTATGTCGGAACACCGGGAAACCGAATGGCGACAGTTGATTTCGGATATCAGAGGAGAATACAAAGGCCCTGTATCTTATAATACGGATAAATATCAGGAGGACCGCGTGAACTGGTGGGATTGTGTGGATATCATTTCATCCAGCGGCTATTATCCAATTAATGACTGGAATAGTCAACTTGATAGGATTGAGAAAGTCGTAAAGAAATTCAATAAGCCCTTTTTCTTTGCCGAAGCAGGCTGTATGTCCACAAGCGGTTCCTCAAAAGTGCCGAATGACTGGCGGGTGAAAGGAGCAGTGAATCTGCAGGAGCAGGCGGACTGGTACCGCACGATGTTTGAAACCGCAGGAAAACGTGATTTTGTACAGGGATTCTTCCTTTGGGACTGGGCATGGAAACAATATTCCTTACCGGCATCATTGAAACACGGCGGATATGACCTGTATGGCAAGCCGGCAGAAACGGTGGTAAAGGAATTCTATCACAGCAGGACATAGGCTGAAAAACAACGCTAAAACGAAAGGCATGGATATCGGATGGAAAAAGCAAAAGAGTCGTACATAAAGGAACGGGATAAGGAAAAATATAATTACCGGCTGCAGCAGAGGGACGACCTGGACGAGACAGAGTGGAGGCTGTTGGAAACTTTTAAAAGAAATCGAAATCATTCCTTAAAGACATTAATGGGCATCTATAAAGGACACTATCTGGAGCTTTTTCTGGCATTTGTCTTTTTTGTAGTGAAACATTCTCCGGTATGGGTTTTGCCGATCGTTACGTCCAATATCGTGAATATTGCAACCGATCCGGATGAAAAGGCCGTTCAAAGAATTTTGACCAATATAGTCTTTATGATTTTGATGCTTAGCCAGAACGTATTGACGAATTATTTCCATACACTGTTCTATGCAAGGGCGATCCGAAATGTGGAGCGCGATCTGAGAAGCTCTCTGGTGCGGAAATTACAGCAGCTGTCGATTTCCTATCATAATGAGATGCAGTCAGGAAGACTGCAATCCAAGATCATGAGAGATGTGGAGCAGATAGAAACGCTGTCTTCCCAGATCTTTATTACCGTGCTGAGCATTATCATGAACGTAGTGGTTGCTTTCTGTGTTGTCGTGACGAAAAGCATGACCGTATTTTTATTCTTTTTGGGAACAATACCGGTAGCCGTCTGTATTATGGTCGCGTTTAAAAGTAAGATCAAAAGCTATAATAAAGAATTTCGGAAGGATATGGAAGAAACGTCCGTTCATGTAATGGAAATGATCGAGATGATCCCTGTTACCAGAGCGCATGGGCTTGAGAAAAAAGAAACCGATAAAATGGACCACCAGCTCTATCATGTGGCAAAATCCGGTCTGCGCCTAGATATGGTGCAAGCCTATTTTTCTTCTATCAGTTGGGTGGCATTTCAGGCTTTTCAGGTACTGTGTCTCGGCTTTACAGGTTATCTTGCATACCGGGGAAAGATCAGTGTCGGAGAAGTTGTCATGTATCAGACCTATTTTGGTTCCATCGTAGCACAGGTATCCGGCGTTATCACATTACTGCCTACGATCGCCAAGGGGCTTGAGTCGGTTGATTCGATCAGCGACGTCATGCTGTGCCATGATGTGGAAAACTATTCTGACAAGAAGAAACTTTATTCTGTCCGGGGTGAGATTACTTTTGAAGACGCAGGTTTTCAATATAACGACGGAGACGAACCGGTCTTTGAACATTTGAACCTGAAAATCAAAGAAGGTGAGACGATCGCTTTCGTTGGAGAATCCGGCGCTGGCAAAACGACAATATTAAATATGGTGATCGGCTTTATTCATGCAACACAGGGACGGGTATCGATTGACGGACAAGATATGGAAGCGATAGATTTAAAAAGCTACCGTGCCAGTATTGCGGTTGTGCCGCAAACACCGATTCTGTTTTCCGGTACGATACGGGATAATATTACATACGGAAAAGAAGATATTTCTGATGAAAAACTAAGGGAAGTCATCAAGGCGGCAAATCTGGAAGAGGTCATTGCACAAATGCCGAATGGCGTGGACACGATGGTTACGGAACACGGCAGCAATCTATCCGGCGGGCAGCGGCAGAGAGTATCTATTGCAAGAGCTTTCATCCGCGACCCGAAGATATTGATTCTGGATGAAGCCACTTCTGCGCTGGACAGTATTTCGGAGGAAAAAATACAGGCAGCGACAGACCAGCTGATACAGAACCGGACAACGTTGATCGTTGCACACAGACTTTCTACCATAAAGAACGCTGACCATATTGCGGTCATTGGCAAGGGCGGGCTGAAAGAACTCGGCACCTATGAGGAACTGATGGAAAGAAAAGGAGAATTTTATCATTTACGGCAG
>CAZUZZ010000028.1:8138-11889 GCA_964625055.1 uncultured Bacteroides sp.
CCAATTGCACAGGGAATATCCGTATTCTGTCTGACTACATCCACGATAGACTTAAGATCTGTCTTGATCTCGCTTCTGGTGCCGGTCACGCCGAGACTCGACACAATGTAGAGAAAGCCTTCCGCCTCCTTCGCGATCATGGCAATGCGGTTTTCAGAGGTGGGCGCGATCAGGGAGATCAAATCCACGCCATAGGTATGGCACAGCGGCAGAAACTCCTCTTTCTCCTCATAGGGCAGATCCGGCAGAATGATACCGTCCATCCCGATTTCTTTACAGGTAGAGAGAAAACGCTCCGCGCCGTAAGAGAAAACCACATTGGCATAGGTCATAAACACCATGGGCACTTTCACGTCCTGTCTGAGCGAACGCACCATATCAAATATCTTATCCGTTGTGACTCCCTCAGTCAACGCACGCAGGTTTGCCCCCTGTATCACCGGTCCTTCCGCTGTGGGATCCGAAAAGGGAATCCCCAGCTCTATGAGGGACGCACCGTTTGCCACGGCCTCCCGCACCACCGCCATGGTGGTATCCAGATCCGGATCACCACAGGTTACAAAGGCGATAAATGCCTTTTTATTTTCAAATGCCTCTCTGATCTTACTCATGGATATCCTCCCCTCTGTAACGCGCGATCGCGGCGCAGTCCTTGTCTCCTCTGCCGGATATGGTGATCACAATGATCTGGTCCTTACCCATGGACGGTGCGATCTTTCTTGCATAGGCCACCGCATGGGCCGACTCGATGGCCGGAATGATCCCTTCCATCTTAGACAAGTATTCAAAAGAATCCACCGCCTCTTCATCTGTCACAGGTACATACTCCGCCCGCCCGATGTCATGCAGGTGAGCGTGTTCGGGGCCGATACCCGGATAGTCAAGGCCGGCTGATATGGAATAAACCGGCGCGATCTGTCCGTACTCATCCTGACAGAAATAAGATTTCATCCCGTGGAATATCCCTAGCTTTCCGGTGTTTACCGTAGCCGCCGTCTCAAAGGTATCAATACCTCTGCCAGCCGCCTCACAGCCGATCAGCCTGACATCCTTATCCTCTATAAAATGATAGAAGCTGCCCATGGCATTGGAACCGCCTCCCACACAAGCGATGACCGCATCCGGAAGCCTCCCCTCACGCTCTCTTAGCTGTTCCTTGATCTCTCTGGAGATCACGGCCTGGAAATCCCGTACAATGGTTGGAAACGGATGAGGCCCCATCACGGAACCGAGACAGTAATGGGTATCTGAGATCCGTGAAGTCCACTCCCTCATAGCCTCCGACACCGCATCCTTCAAGGTCGCCGTTCCCGTCTTCACCGGAATCACCTCCGAACCCAGCAGCCGCATACGATAGACATTCAGGGCCTGTCTGATCGTATCTTCCTCGCCCATAAATACCACACACTCCATCCCCAGCAACGCCGCCGCCGTGGCAGTCGCCACGCCGTGCTGTCCCGCTCCCGTCTCTGCGATCAAACGGGTCTTGCCCATCTTCTTTGCCAAAAGCGCCTGTCCCAACACATTATTGATCTTGTGGGAACCGGTGTGGTTTAAGTCCTCCCGCTTCAGATAGATCTTGGCGCCGCCCAGATCCTTTGTCATTTTCTCTGCATAATAAAGCCGGGAGGGTCTTCCCGCATAGTCGTTAAACAGCGTCGTAAGCTCCCTGTTAAACTCAGGGTCGTTCTTATAATGCTCGTACGCCTCCTCCAATTCGATCACCGCATTCATCAGTGTTTCCGGAATATACTGTCCACCGTGTATTCCAAAACGTCCGTTATTATTTGTCATAATTCCCATCCTTCCTAATTTCTACGTGCGGAGAATGCCTTTTTCAGGCATTCTCCAGTGCGAGATATAGTGCTTCTTGGCGTTCCGTCCAATGGCGGAACGTCTTTAGAAGCACTTCTCGCACGTTGTACAAAGGCTCTCATCTTCTCCACATCCTTATGCCCGTCCGCCTCTATGCCCGAGCTCACATCCACCGCATAGGGTCTCCACTTCCTGACTGCCTCTCCCACCGTGGCGGTGTCCAATCCGCCTGCCAGAAAGTAGGGCCGCTCCATCCCGGCAAGCAAGCCCCAGTCAAAGGCTGTGCCCGTGCCGCCGCTGCCCGCATCCAGAAGCACAAGATCCGCACTGCTCTCGGCAGCCCTGCGGATATCCTGCTCCTCTTTCACGGAAAAAGCTTTGATAATGGGTTTATCCGTGAGCGCCCGAAGCCTTTCAATATAATTCTCGTCCTCACTGCCGTGAAGCTGGGCCAGATCGATCACACCTGCCGCAAGCAGCTTGGCTACATTTTCCGGTGTCTCGTTCACGAAAACTCCTACTGCAAGAATCTGCTCTGCAAGCTGTCTTCGCAGCACAGCGGCGTGCTCAAGAGGAACATAACGTATGCTTTTTTTAGCAAAGACGAATCCGATATACTCCGGTAACAGTTCATTGGCCGCTTCGATATCACATTCTCTGGACAGACCGCAGAGCTTTATCTTTGTTTTGCTCTCCGCCGATGGTTCCATATTGTTTCCTTTCCTATGGGTTAGATTCGATATTATGTAAACTTAATTTCCACCCCGCAATTTAGATAACGCCTGTTTCTTATCATCCGCCCGCATCAGCGTCTCTCCCACGAGCACCGCATCAGCGCCGATCTGCTGCAAACTGCTCACATCCTCCGGCCCCCGTACGCCGCTCTCGGAGACAAACACCACCTCAGAAGGGATCCTGGCGCGAAGCCGGCTGCTGTTTTCCGTATCCACGGTGAAATCTTTCAGGTTCCGATTGTTGACGCCTATCACGCGGGCCCCCGCCTGAAGCGCCATATCCACCTCCGCCTCATCGTGAGCCTCCACCAGTGCGGACAGCCCCAGCGTATCACAGACCGCCAGATACTCCCTGATCTGTCCCTCGCTTAATATAGAACAGATCAAAAGCACTGCGGAAGCGCCAAGGAGCTTCGCCTCGTAGATCATATATTCGTCCACCGTAAAGTCCTTCCGCAGACAGGGAATGGATACCGCCGCAGCTATTTCTCTCAGATAGGCATCGCTCCCCAGAAACCATTTCGGCTCCGTCAGCACGGAAATGGCATCCGCCCCCGCCGCCTCGTACTCTCTGGCAATCTCCAGATAAGGGAAATCCGGCGCGATCAGCCCCTTGGAGGGAGAAGCTTTCTTGCACTCACAGATAAAGGACATACCCGGTTTTTGCAGCGCTTTCTCAAAGGAAAAGTCACCCTTTCTCATAGATAACGCCTGGTCTTTTATTTCGGTAAGAGGAAGATTTTTCTTCGCCTGCTCCGTGCGGTATATCGCGTGCTCCGCCAGCTGTTCTAATATATTTGCCATCCTTTTTACCACTTCTTTCTGTATTAAATCATGATTTAGTGTTTCCCTTTTGAGAATTGACTTGTTTGGTCACTTCTTCTGATTCGCAGCAGTTATGCATTACTCAGGGTAATAAACTGCTCCAGGGTCTTAGCCGCCTTGCTGGAATCAATGATCTCAGCCGCCAGCTCCACGCCAGCCTTCATGCTGTCCGCCTTGCCGTCAATATAGAGAGCAGCCCCGGCATTCATCAGTACGGCGTTTCTCTTATGTCCTTTTTCGCCCTTTAAAATACCAATCGTTATTTTTGCATTTTCCTCCGGGGTTCCTCCCACCAGATCCTCCTTGGTACAGCGTTCAAAACCGAAATCCTCCGGACAGATCGTGTAAGTCTTAAACCAGCCGTCTTTAAACTCACA
>CAZUZZ010000029.1:0-11708 GCA_964625055.1 uncultured Bacteroides sp.
TGCGGGAAGCCTTCGCCCGCATCACAATTTGACCGGTTAGGTCAGTAATCTCGCAGACCGCCTCCGCGCCATCTGAAAGAGCGTACAGATGCAGTTCCAACCTTTC
Source organism: uncultured Bacteroides sp. (assembly GCA_964625055.1). Classification (GTDB taxonomy): domain Bacteria; phylum Bacillota; class Clostridia; order Lachnospirales; family Lachnospiraceae; genus UBA3282. The sequence goes on from CAZUZZ010000029.1 coordinate 107, forward strand.
CGTATAGTCGTAATCCGGCAGTGTCTCATTGCCGCCCCAGGCCAAAAGGGTATTTTCCCGCACAAAGACCGGCAGGGAGAAATAATCGTAGGTCTCGCGGTACCACCGTCCGCCTTCCCGCTCCTCGCCGCTTAAAAGGTGGGTCCACTTACCTTCCGGCAGATAATACTCTCCCACACCGTCCTCACGGAAAATCGGCGCAACCAGAAGCGAATCGCCCATCATATACTGCATATCCAGATCCTTCATGCCGGGCTCCTTCGGGAACTCCAAGACCATAGGACGCATCATGGGTACACCCGTCTCATGGGATAACACCGCCTGCCTGTACAGATAGGGCATCAGGCGGCATTTTACATGAACGAAGTGTCTGACCACATCGCAGGCCTCCTCATCAAACAGCCAAGGCACACGGTAGCTCTGGGAGCCATGCAGTCTGCTGTGTGAGGAAAAGATACCGAACTGTACCCATCTCTTATAAATATCCGGGGAAGCTGTCTTCTCAAACCCTGAGATATCATGACTCCAGAAGGAAAAGCCGCTCATGGCAAAGCTCAAACCGCCCCGCAGCGTCTCCGCCATGGAAGGATAAGATGCCGAGCAATCGCCGCCCCAGTGTACCGGAAACTGCTGTCCGCCCGCCGTGGTACTTCTGGCAAAGAGCACCGCCTCTCCCTCGCCCTTTACTTCCTTTAACAGTTCAAACACCGCCTGATTATAGAGGAAGGTATAGTAGTTGTGCATACTCAGCGGATCCGCACCATCAGCATAAGCTACGTCAATGGGAATCCGTTCTCCGAAATCCGTCTTAAAACAGTCCACGCCCAGATCTAATAAGGTTCTCAGCTTATCCTGATACCATTTCTTTGCGGCGGGATTGGTAAAGTCTACCAACGCGATTCCCGGATTCCAGAAATCAATCTGCTTGGCTCCTCTGCCGTCTGCACGCATCACGAAATAGCCCTTCTCCACCCCTTCCTTAAAGAAGGGTGTCCCCTGGGCAATATAGGGATTGATCCAGACACAGATCTTTAATCCCTTCTCCTGCTTGTACCGGGTCATCATGGCCTTCACGTCGGAGAATGTCTGATCGTCCCACTCGAAATCACACCAGTGCAGCGCCTTCATCCAATAGCAGTCAAAATGGAACACCCGCAGCGGGATATCCCGCTCAGCCATCCCGTCTATAAAGGAGCTGGTAGTCTTTTCATCGTAATCCGTGGTGAAAGAAGTCGTCAGCCACAGGCCGAAGCTCCATGCCGGCGGCAGGGCAGGCTTGCCTGTCATATCCGTGTATCTGACCAGAACCTCCTTGGGACTTGGCCCATAGATAAAGTGATAGCGCAGCTCCTCTCCCGGCACGGAAAAGCCCACGTACTCCACCTTCTCACTGGCTACCTCGAAAGAGACCGGCGTGGTGTGATCCACGAAGATACCGTACCCTTCGTTGGTCATATAAAAAGGAACGCTCTTGTAAACCACCTGAGAAGAGGTACCGCCGTCCTCATTCCACATCTCTACCACCTGTCCGTTCTTCACAAAGGCGGTAAACTGCTCTCCCAGCCCGTAGACACGCTCTCCCGCTTTCAGGGAAAGCTCTGTGACCATGTAGGGCTCATGGCGCTCAGAGAGATAATTCTCTTTCGGGAACATGGTACTGGGCTGTTTGTTCCATCGAATATACCCCAGATTGCGGAAACCGCATTCCGTTATGATTTTTCCGTCCGCCTCGAATCGATAGGTTCCCTCCTGCCTGTTAAAGCGTACCGTCACACCGCCGCTCGTCATGACAGCCTCATCCTCCGTGATATTCACAGAAAAAGGCACGTTTTGACCAGTTAAGTCAAACCTTGCTTCTCTGTCTTCATAGGCCTCATAATGTTTCGCCTTCACCAGAATATTGTTCTCGGCAAAAGCAATGAAATCAATCGTGATCGTCGTGATATTCTGGGCATCTCCCCTGCTTAGAATTTTTCTCTCCGGCGCCACGATACGCATACCCGCTTCCGTCTTTTCCGCATAAAATCCCTGAGATGCGTAGGACGGTACCATATTTTCACTGCGAACCCAGTAACCTTCCGTGAATTTCATTCTGCTTCCTCCTTTTATATATTTTGACTTTTTTAGTCAATCTATTTCCTAATCATCTCTTCAAAACGAATCCTCTTCCATTATAACCATATCCATATTCTCTTGCACTATTTTTCCAAAAAAGTGACACGACTTTTTTGCCGTGCCACTTTCACCCCTTTTTTACACTCCAAAACTTATATACATATATGCCGAGAATACCGCTTAGTTGGCTCCTTCGATCGCTGCCCACTGCTCCTCGATCTGTGCACACGCGCCATCCTTATCGATATCGCCTGCGATATAGGACTGCATGATCTCGCCAAAGGTCTGATGCCAGCTGTCTGTGGAATAGCAGATTGCCAGATCCGCTGCGCCCTTGGATGCGCTCAGCTCATCACCCTGTTTGATGATCTCAAAGCTGCTCTCCGACTCAGATACGATAGGCGGTACAACGCCTGCCACATCTGTGAACCATGCCTTGCCGTAATCGGAGGTATACCACCAGTTTACGAAATCAAGAGTAGGCTGTAACACTGCGGAATCCTTAGCGATACGAAGCGCCTGATCGGAACCGCCGATCACCTGACACTGTGCTGCATCATCAGATACCGGATAACCATTGAAGCCGATCTGTAAGTCGGGATCGATTGCAAGTGCATCTGCCTCGATCCATGCGCCCTGCCCCAGAACCATAGCCGGCTTGCCTGTACAGAATGCGGAAAGTTCGCCGTCGAGAGCGGTCTCGAGAGGCTTGTCATCGCCGTACTTCACAGCCAGATCGATGAAATTGAAGAAGTTATTGTAAAGCTCAGGATAATCGGAAACCTTTGCCTCGCCCTTCTCAAATCTTGCTACCAGCTCTGCGGTAGAGATGCCTGCATTCGCTGCAGCCGCATCTACGAAGTGCTGTCCTACGTGCTTGAATACCCACCACTCATTGAAACCTGTGGTGAAGGGCTTGTAACCTGCTGCCGCGATCTTCTCGCAGGCTGCTTCCATCTCGCTTACGGTGCTGGGGAACTCTGTGATACCGCACTCTTCAAAAATAGCCTTGTTATAGACCATACCAAAGTAGTTACCCTTGATAGCGATACCGTAAAGGCCGTTTCCGTCCTCAGGAGAAGCCATAACAGATGCCACCGCATCCTGCATGGTGCTCTCAAGCGCCTGACCGGATAAGTCAAAAGAGTACTCCTTGTACACGTCGATCTCCTTACCGGATGTGGAAGCAAAGATATCAGGCACTTCGCCGGAATTTAACTTCGCCTTCAAGAGGGTCGGATAATCGTTCTGCGTGGTCTCATAGTTGATGGTTACGTTGGGCGCAACCTCCTTGTAGGCGTCGATCAGTTCGCTGATCGCATCCGCGTACTCCGGAGAAGAAATGAACATATAAATCTCTGCTTCCTCGTCAGAGCTTGCCGCAGGCGCTTCTGCCGCAGGTTCTTCCGCTGCGGGCGCTTCTTCCGCTGCCGGCGCCTCTGCTGCCGGTGCTTCCGCCGCAGGGGTCTCTGCGCTTCCGCCGCCGCAGCCAGCCAGCATAGTAGCCGTCATAGCTGTGCATAACAATGCACTGAGTAATTTCTTTTTCATGTATTTCCTCCTTCTCCCATGATTTATATGGTATGGGCTCCATTTTGTATATATCAAGAGAAAGCTGTATATCCTCCTCTTAATAACTTAATGAATATCCTTATCCTTTGACCGCGCCTGCCACAACGCCTTCCACAATATATTTCTGCAGCAGGATAAATACGATGACCGAGGGCACAATGGCGAGCACCATAGCCGTCAGAGCGTAATTCCATTTCGTGTTCATCTGCCCTACAAAAGTGTAGGCCGCCAGTACCAATGTTTTGGTCTCATTGTTGCTGTTCACCATCAAAAGGGGCAGCAGGAAGTCATTCCAGATCCACATCACATCCAGCACGATCACGGTCACGATCACCGACTTCAGCAGCGGAAATATGATCGAGACAAAGGTTCGCAGGGTGGATGCGCCGTCTATGGTCGCGCTCTCATCCAACTCCCTGGGGATCGTCTTCATAAAATTATAGATGATGAAGGTCGCCATGGGAATGCCGAACCCCCAGTACTGAACGCCCAGACCGATCTTACTGCCGGAAAGGTGCAGCACATTCATGGATTTTAACAGCGTGATCATGATCGCCTGAAAAGGAATCAGCATCGGCGTAATGATGATCGTATGCGCTATCTTCACGTAAGTTCCCTCTCTTCTCTCCAGAATAAAGGCTGCCATGGAGGAGAAAACAACAATGCCGATGATACCGATCACGGTGATGATCACATTGTTTCTGAACAACAGAGGATACTTCATCTTATCAACCACATAAGTGTAGTTATCCAGATTCGCGCTCTTGGGAAGCGCCAGCACATCGCCGATGATCTCTCCGAAGGGCTTAAAGGAATTCATGACCATCAAAAACACCGGATAAATATAGAAACAAGCCACAATCGTGAGACAGATGATCATGATCCACTTTTTTAATCTTCTCTTGGTTTCGCGACGCATTACAGGTCAACCTCCTTTCTGCTAAAGGCTTTCAGTACAAGCTGTGTTATAATAAGCACAAACAGGAAGTAGACGATGGATTCCGCCGAACCGAGACCGTAGTTATTGCTGGTAAAGGCCTCTTTATAAATCTGGAGCGTCACACTGTTGGTCGCCGTTCCCGGTCCGCCCTTGGTCAACGCCAGAATAATGTCAAACACCTTCAGACCGTTTGTCAGAGACATAAAGATACAGGTCGTAAAAGACGGGCCAAGAAGAGGCAGCGTCACCTTAAAAAATTTCTGTCTGCCGGTAGCGCCATCCACCACTGCTGCCTCCAGCACATCGCTGGGAACTGCCTGCAGACCCGCTATATAGAGCACGATGTAGAAGCCAAGTGACTGCCATACGCCCACAAAGGCCACCGAATAAAATACAAGGCTTGTATCGCCGAGCCAGCTCAGATTCCACAAATTCCACTCTGTGATCTCGTAGAGCTTTTCAAATCCGCTGGTGAAAATGAACTTCCAGATAAAACCTACGATCGTCATACTCATGATATAGGGAATAAAAAATATACCTCTGAAGAAGTTAGCCGCCCTAAACTTCTTTGTGAGCACCACCGCAAGCGCGATTGCAAACACGTTGGAGAAGATCACGAAGAAAAAGGTATAGCGTGCCGTAAACCAGAGGGAACCCAGAAAATCCTCGCTCTCCAGAAAGATCGTTTTAAAGTTGCTCACTCCAATGAATCTGGCTTCCTTGGAAATGCCGTTCCACTCTGTCAGGGAGTAGTAACCGCTTAAGATAAACGGCAGATACATCATCAGACATACCAGTACAATCGCCGGCAAAGAAAACAGGACTGTTTCCATCTGTCTTTTTGTTTTTCTGCTCATAAGATGTAGCGTCCTTTCCGTTTTCTTTCTATTGTATATTATTGATTTTGCTAGAAAAATGGAAATTTCCAAACAGATGGGTGCAAATTTCCAAACAAATTTTTATTAGTATTGTCGTGTTTTTTAGAATATAGTAAGATGTATTTTGTAGAAAACGTTAGATATCGTCCAAGGCCGGATGACACTTTGCACAATCACACGTTGGATATTTACGAGGCATTTGACCGACATGAAATGGATAAAGACGCGCTGCAAGGCAATCTTAAACCGCACCTCTCTCTGGGTGCAGCTTACCCTGTTTATGATCCTGATCACCACGCTGGTGGCCGGCTATCTTGTGTATAAAGACTATACCTCCACCAGGACGCTGACCATCAACAACCAGATCAACACCACCAGAACGATCTTAAAGCTGGAGGTGGAAAATCTGGACAAATATCTGTCCGAACTGGCCAATTTCTGCATCCAGCCATATTATGATTCCCATTTTACCAGAATCGTGGAGCAGGATACCCCTCTCTCCTCCGAGCAGATCTCCTACGCCAGACAGCAGATGTACTACTATTATTATACAAGAAACGATATCCGGGATTACGAGCTATATCTGCTCCATCAGGATCTCTCCATCGGCCGCAGCGGCCGGGAACAGCACTTTACCGCCAAGGAAGTGCCTCCGGAAGGTGTGTCCAAGGCTCTGGAGGAATGCGAGCAAAGCCCTCTAAACCGCAGTATCAAGGCTTCCGATGCAGGCAATCTCATCTACTATCATTCCCTGTTCCAGATCAAGGGCAAGGTCAGACAGGCCGTAGTCCGTTTGGAATTGGATGACAGCTATACTAAGCCGCTTTCGGAAAATCACGCCACGCAGGGAGAAATCATCCTCTTTTTAAATGACAGCGGAGAAATTCTTTTCTCCAATCACCCGGAATATTTTCAGGAGATCACAGATTTTACGACATTACTGTCACAAAAGAGCCAACATCCGGACGGTTACTGCACGCTGGAGCTGGCTGAAGAATCCTTTCTCTGTGTGGAAGCCAATGGGCCATCCTCCGGCATCCGCCTTGTAAGCCTGACACCGCTCTCCTACATTGATTCCCAGATCGGACAGCTCAGGTCCTCCATCATCGTGAGCGGCATCTGGGTCTGGCTGCTCACCGTGGCTCTGGTCTATATGCTGCTGCGCCTTCTGACCATCCCCCTAAAAATGCTGGCAGCCCAGATGCAGCGTACCGGCGAGGGCGATTTCCGCACCCAGATCGATGCGGAGGGAAGTCTGGAGATCCGACATCTCTCAGACAGCTTTAACTCCATGGTAGCCCATATTGACCAACTCATCCGCCGCACCTACGTGGCGGAACTGAGTGAAAAGGACGCAAGACTGGCGGCTCTGGAGGCCCAGTTAAATCCTCACTTCCTCTATAACACCCTGCAGGCCATCTCCACGGAAGCCCTGGTCAACGATCAGCCCCAGATCCATAAGATGATCACCGCCCTGGCTTCCAATCTGCGCTACACCATCAAGGGAGATACCCTCGTACCGCTGCGCCGGGAGATGAGTTATGTAAACGATTATATTTTCCTGCAAAAGATCAGAATGGACGATTCTTTAGAATTTAACAGCGATATCGATCCGGACACACAGGATTGTCTGATCCCCAAGATCAGCATTCAGACGCTGGTGGAGAACTCTATCATACACGGAAAATCCAGCGATGTGGAGACCATCCGCATCGAAGTCTCTACCCGCTATCAGGACGGCGTCGTCACCATCACCGTACAGGACAACGGATGTGGTATCGCCGAGGAACAGTTGAAAAAGCTGTATGCAGATTTTGATATGCAAAAAAACACCGGCAAATATGGCGGCATCGGACTGGCCAATCTTCACAACCGGATCCGGCTGCTCTATGACGAGCCCGCCTCTCTGGAAATTGATTCCAAGGAAGCGGATTACACACGGATCACCCTGTTCCTGCCCGCTATGAAAGGAGACCCCTATGTATAAAGCCCTGATCATTGATGATGAAAAGCCCGTACAGATCGCCATCCAGAAACTGGGGCATTGGAGCGCGTATCAGATTGAACAGCCCCGCCTTGCCGTCAACGGCAAGGACGGTCTGCAGGCCATGCGGGAATTTCATCCGGATATCGTGTTCGTGGACATGAATATGCCTGTCATGGACGGCGGCTCCTTCTTAAAGGCTGCCTCTCAGGAATTCCCTGACAGTCAATACATCGTAGTCAGCGGCTACGATCAGTTCAGCTATGCCCAGCAGGCGCTCCATTATGGCGCCTGTGAATACCTGTTAAAGCCTGTGGAGGAGGAAGCCCTAAACGGCGCCATCGAGAAGGCCATTCTGCGCATTGATCCGGAAGCCTCCTTCGGCGCCGAAGAAACGGAAGTCCGGGCAAACATTTCTCCCGAGGAGGCCGTCACCATCATCAAGGACTATATAGACAACAATTTTTGTCAAAACATCCGCATCACCATGTTTTCGGAAAAATATTTTTTCTCCACCGAATATCTGACCAAACTCTTTCGGAACCGCTACGGCTACACCATCTACGAGTATGTCCTGAAGCTTCGCATGGAGCGTGCCAAGGAGCTCTTGGAAGATGAGAATAACAAGATCATCGACATTGCGGAGCGGCTGGGGTATGCCGACAACCATTACTTCAGCAAAGCCTTCCGCACCTACTATCAGGTGTCTCCCAGCCAGTACCGCAAAGAATTTCAGAACAGAAAAGAATAGCATCACAAACCGCATCAAGGAGAGACATCAGCCGGTGTAGAGCTGCGCTCCATCTCAAGCCCTGTGGCCATCTCAAAGCCCCGCGCCCACTCTTCCGTACAGAAAAAGACAATGGCTCCCTGCCCGTCATCCCCCGTCGCGTAGAAGAACTTCTGCGAGTTTTCCTGCTCCAGCAGGGCATTGAAAACGCCCAGCACATCTCCGTCTATCCAGTCATTATATACCTCCATATCCCACTGATACTCCTCACCCTCAAAGGTTATGATGACGGTAAGCGTGCCCCTGCCACTCTCCCAATTCATCTCCAGTTCTTCCGTATCCTCTACAATATCTGTAACGCCGTCCAGACAGCTTCCATCCGCCAACGCCAGCATACCATTTAAAATATCTATATAGTCTGTGGAAAGATCAAAGCCTTCAAAGTCAAACCAGAACACCTCATCGGAATAACCCACGATTCTCAGGTCATCATCATAATCCGGCGCACCCATATCTATCAAAAGCGATGTGTAAGGACTCCCCTCCACCATCTCCTGCATATCATAGGTCTCCATGAATTCCCGCAGCGACTCTACCTGATCCTGATCCACAGACAGCCCCAGAGCTTCCAGAATCAACACCTGTTGGTCTAAAGGCACATAGTCCGGGTAATTGTATTCATAGACTGTATCAGTCAATCCCCCTCCCGACCGAGACTCCCGGAAGAACTGAAATGCAACAAGATAGCCGCACACGATCAAATACAGCAAAATCGCCACCACATAAGCCCATGTCGGCATATAGTGCATCCGCTTTTCCGGAATCGTTCTTATCCCCTTCTCCTCACAGAGCCGTCGGAAGCAATGAACCTGGTCCCATGTCTGAAAGCTCTCCTTGGCGACCACGATAAACCGCTTTTTATCCCTGCTGAAAAGATAAAAGACCTCTTCTGTCTCTACCAGATATGCCAGAAACTCCCAGACATAAAAATTCTTTATCCGCCCAGGCAAATCCACCGTGATTCCCTCCTCCGAAAAGGAAACCTGCCAAAGACCGCACTCCCTGTTTGCCGCCGTACCGGACGACTGCACCTGCTTTCTCAATTGTTTCTCCGGATCCCGATAATAAATCCGCAGGATCATCATCGCTGCATAGAAAATACAAAACCCCATCAAAATCCAGCTGAAACCGCCCACGATAAAAGAGAGAATGACAGGCAGAATTACCGCGATCAGACAACCAGAGACAGCCATCCCAAGAATACGGTCTCTTTTCCCAAACGTCCCCGCCTGCACGATGCCAAACGCTCTCTTAGAAAAACGCACCCACTTTTCCGTATCCAGCATAAAACTAAGGCGCAGATACACCTGTGCCGGTTCTTCCTCTACCTCCATCGGAGCCTCCGCCGTAAAAGTCTGCCATGGCTTGCGAATCTGGTCTATAAAGGCATCCCGCTCCTGCACATCCTGAAAGACCCGCAGTGGTATGACATACCAAGCCTGCTTTTTGGGCGACTGCAGATACCCTAACATCAGCAGGCGGCGCGTGACGCGGATGAACTGGATACTCTCACAGGGTATCTCGCTGTAGTTTTCCCGTCTCGACTTGAGCTTGCCGTTTTCTACCCAGATTGTCCAAGGCCGCCCTTCTATCTGCTTGCGAGTGACCGCATTATTGCGGATACTTACTATCCCGAAAAAAATCACCAGCATCGTCACGATCGTAATGCCGCCCCTCGGAAGATAACACGCCTCCAACAGCAGGAGAACGGCAAGCAATATCCAGAACACCCGCCTTCTCTTCATCTGTTCCATCAGAGACTTCCGGCAAAACTCCCGGATCTCTGCGGGTTCCAAGATGTATTCGTATTTTCTGCAGTCGTTCATAGCGTCTCCTCTGTCCCCGGTGCCATCAATCCATCCTCCGGTGCCTCCATCCCTGGCTCCAATTCCAACGGAATCTCCGGAAGCGGTTCCGGCTCTGTTCCCGGCAGATGATAGCAGATGACGGGGGTGTCCTTCTCCACATTTTCATAAATTTCCTGTGCAATGGAATAGGGCAGATTGATGCAGCCATGAGAACCATTCGTCAGGTAGATATTCCCGCCAAATTCACTTCTCCATGTGGCGTCATGCATCCCTACATTGTTATTAAAAGGCATCCAATAAGAAACCGGCGTGCTGTAATTCTCCCCATTTAATGTCGCATTTCTTTCTTTATATGTGATTCCATAGATCCCCGTCGGCGTATCATTTCCTCTGGAAGCATTGCCCGACACAAAATCAGACTCCAGAACACATTCTCCGTTTTGGTATAAAAACAAGTGCTGGGCCGTCAGATTGATCTCCACATAAGAATCTCCGTAATCCGGGTCATCATAGGAAGCCGCCGTCTGCCTGTAGACAGGAATCCGCTCCCCACTCTCTCCCCTCTCCAGAAGCCCGATCAACTCTTCCGTCTCCTGCCCGACATCCATCCACCATCCGTAATCCCCCAAGTCGATCGTCACTTCCTCCCCATAGCTGGTCAGGAACTTTCGCTTGTGGAAAACGGTGTCATGCTTTTTTCGCAGGGAATTTACATACTCTTTGACCAATTCCGGATCAAGCGCCGCCTGATTTCCTTTCCGTATGATCCAGCCCGCTACGGTATCTCCGTCCAAGACCTCCTGCTCTTTCCCGAAAGAATAGGTAATGACGGCAGTCACATAATTCTGCAGTTTTGCATAGGTTTCTTGCAGTCCGGTATCTTCCGCAGTAACCCTTGGTTCCTCATAGCATCCGGCCTCCGCCAGATCCACCTGTTCTTCCAGACCATCCACCGCCGCTTTTATCACTTCTATGGTTTTATTCCGGTTCAGGCGGTTACCCGGATTCTCTGCCACCAGTTCAAAGCCGTTTCCCGAAACATAATCCCCTATGTACGCATCTGTCGGCTCCTTTACAAATTCCTTTTGAAATCCGCTCAATCCGTCGATTTTTTCCTCTAATGCCGCTTCCTCATAATAAAGCATATCTTCCGTCTCATAAACGGCATCACGCTTTACAAACCACAGGAAGCTATTCTGCTCCTGTAAGATAGTCTGCAGCTGCTCCGTGGATATATAGGAGAGCCCAATCTCACTTCCGGGTATTTCCTCCTCCACAGTCGTACCATCCGCCTGCCGTTCTATCACCCGCAGCGAATACTGCCCGATCCGTCCCTCTAATTCCGAGATCGACATATCGGACACATCCACCATATCAATCACCGTGCCGTTCAAAAAACAGCTTTGATAACGGCCAAGCCCCGCTATATAGACCACAAGCAGACCAAGAAGCGGCACCATGATGATAAGCGCAGACACTATCAAGAGTTTCCGATCTTTCCCTGTATTTTCAGTT
>CAZUZZ010000030.1:0-4889 GCA_964625055.1 uncultured Bacteroides sp.
ACCGGCATGATCATAAACTCCTGAAAATCCACGGTATTATCCGCGTGCTTGCCGCCGTTTAAAATATTCATCATAGGTACGGGCAGAAGCCTTGTGTAGGCGCCGCCCAGATAGCGGTAAAGCGGAATCTCCATAGCCGCCGCTCCCGCTCTGGCACACGCCATGGATACCCCAAGCGTCGCATTTGCCCCCAGATTGCCCTTGTTTTCCGTGCCGTCCTGCTCGATCAGTATCCGGTCTACAAACCCCTGATCAAAGGCGTCCACGCCAAGCAGAGCCTCCCTGATCTTTGTGTTGACGTTGTGCACCGCCTTCGTCGTCCCCAGGCCAAAATATCTGGTCTCGCCGTCCCGAAGCTCCACGGCCTCAAAGCGTCCTGTGCTGGCGCCGCTGGGAACGGCGGCCCGGCCGGTGTATTGTCTGCCGCCCACCTCCTTCTCCACGGTCACCTCCGCCTCCACGGTAGGATTGCCGCGGGAATCCAAGATCTCTCTTGCCCGCACGTCCACGATCCTCAATTTACTTCCCATAAAAAACCTCCTCTGCGCACTTTTTGTATCTAGTATGCGCAAAGGAGGTTCTAAAAATGTATGATGATTTTGAAAGGAAACAACAACGTCGATGCATTACTTGTCTGCCGTGATCGTGAGCGCGTGCATATAGGCGTCAGACCCTCTCGCACAGGTCACGGAAATCTTCTTGCCCTTCACCAGAACCTTGCAGCCGCTCAGGCTCTCCAGCTTGTCCATCTTCAGTTCCATCTCTCCCTGAGCAGTATCCAGAAGGAGAATGTTTTCCGTGGATTTGCTCTTCACCGTCCCTGTCACCGTAGACTGCGACGACGTATCTACCGCAGCGGAAGAACTGTCCCTGACACCCACCAGCTTCGTGGCGTGCAGATAATTATCCGATCCCCGATAAAAAGTAACCATAAGCTTGTTGTCCGCTGTCAGGACACAGCCTCCGACAGTGTCCGCATTGTCGTCGATCTTAAAGATAAAATTGCCTTCCGAGGTTGCCAGCTCAAGCGTCGATTCGTCCGTGCTGTCTTTCACCGTACCCGTAACGGACCGGGTCGTGCCCGACACATTGCTCACCGGCTGGCTGTAGTCCTGAGACGCCACACCGGTCTGAGACGTGTCCGCAGCGGACGCCGCAGAGGCATCCGAGATACTGACCGCGTGCATAAAGGCATCTTCTCCTCTTGCGCAGCGCACCGTATATTTCCCGGAAACCACCAGTACAGAACAGCCGCTCATATCCGTAGTTTTGTCTATCTTTAACTCCATTTCACCCTGAGCGGTGTCCAAATGCAGGACATCCTCTGTGGTCTTACTATTGACAGTCCCGGTCACCGTAGAGACCTTGTCCATATCTACAGAGACAGTAGAGCTTCTCAGATCCTCCGAGATCGTGACCGCGTGAAGATAACCGTCGGAGCCATGGGAGAGGGATACGCTGATCGACTTCTTCGGCAGTAACAGCTTGCAGTCGCTGGTATTCGTCTCCGCGTCGATCTTAATCTCCATTTTTCCGTCAGAAGTATCTAAATAAAGCAGCTTCGAGGTAGTACCCTCCATCACCTTTCCCTGTACCGTCGCAATGATTTCTGCCGCCTGTACTTTCATATTTGCCATCGGCAGGATCATCAATCCGAAAGCCGCACAGACTGCCGCACACAAACATGATATTCTATTCTTTTTCATATGCACTCCTCCATTCCATACTGTATAATGGATTACCATAATGAATACTTATGTAAATCTATCATACAACATTTGTGTAAAGAAATGCAAGTCTTTTTCGCCAAATTATCCCAATATATGCGAAGAACGCCCTCGTTTAGGCGTTCTTGTACACAAAATATAGTGTTTTCTTACTCGTTTCGTATCGCCGCCAACGGGCTCAGCCGCATCGCTCTTCTCGCCGGGAAAAAGCCTGCCACCATCCCCACCAGAATGGCAAATACCAGAGACAGGAATACCAGCCAGATTGGAATATAGGAGATGCCTCCCATGTCACCCATGTACTCATTGGCCTGGGCCGCCACCTTATTGATCACCACAGACAGAATAAAGCTTAAGATCAGGCCGATCACGCCGCCGATAAAGCCGATGAACCCGGCCTCCATCAAAAACAGGCTGCGGATATTCCTAAGATCGCACCCCAGCACCTTCATCACGCCGATCTCCTTGGTCCGCTCATAGATGGACATCATCATGGTATTTGTGATACCGATGGCCGCCACAAATAGAGACACCGCGCCGATCCCGCCTAACACCGCCTGAATGTAGCCCATGGTCTTCTGCTCGGACTCCACCCACTCCGCCTGACTGTAGACATAGTAGCCCAGATTTTCCAGGCTCTTTTGCAGTGCCACCACATTGTCCATACTGTCCACATTCACCAGAAGCTCACTGTAAAAGATCTCCTTATAGGGCTTCCCTGTTTTTGTGGTGGGCTGTCCCGGAATCACCTTGTTTTTAAAAATCTTCTTTAACTCCGCCGTGAGCTGATCGATATCGCAATAGGTATACCAGCCGTACTGAGACCACTGATTTTCTCCGGGCTCCGCCTCTATCCCGCAGGTTTCGATCAGGTATTTTTTCGGCGGTTTTATTGTCTGGCCGTTCTCATCTGTGGAACCCGCCATATAGTAAGTGTCCCTGTCAAAGATGATAAAGATGGGATCGTTCATCAGATCGATATCCGGAACATCCCAGTAATTACCGCTGCTGGCTTTAGGATTGTAGAAATTCTGCAGCACCTCGCAGCCGTAAAAAAAGGTCAGTGTCTGATCTTCGCCGGGAAGCCTGCCTTGCCCCACTGTGATATTCATATCCTGAAAGGCTTCCACCGGCATTCCCTGAATCTGCAGATAGCCCTCATAGCTTCCGTATTTGGCAATCGCCTGGGTCTCCAGTACGGGATAAATTGACTCTACGTGCTCCATCGCCAGGATCTCATCGATCAGATCCTGGTCGAGACGCTTGGCTTCCTCGTCGGAGGACATATCCCAAGGCTCATTCACCGTGATCTGGGTAAGGCTCCCGTAGGACTCATACTGCGCCATCAGGGATCTGCTAAGCCCCAGACCGAGAGAAACCATGACCACGATAGAAGCCACGCCGATCACCACACCAAGCACTGTCAGGATCGTTCTCACTTTTCTTTTCCAAAGATTACTGCTGCTCATCCGCAGCAAATCGAGAAATTTCATAAAAATCCCCAATCCGTTCCGCTGTCCGGCTATCTAAACAGATCCTTCTCCAGCTCTGCTATCTCCTCCGCCCGTTCAAGAGCTTCCTTCTTCTTTTTCCGAAGCTTTAAAAATACAGTCAGACCTGCTGCCGCCACGACCACCACCGCCGCGATGATTCCCACGATCAGCCCTGTCTTGGGTTTGCCGCCCTCCTCGTCGCCCATCATCATGTCATCGCCCATCATCATGTCGTCAAACATCATATCATCCATAAAGCCCTCCGACACAAAGAGGGTGATCTCCTTCTCCTCCGTGGTCACATTGCCCGCCTCATCCTCGTAGGAGATCTCCACCTTCACAATGCCTTCATCTATGGTGGGAGCCGCGCCCGTCAGCATCACATCCACATTGCCCGTATTGCCGGACTGCAGATTGCCCACGAATGCCGAGGCCTCCTCTATCGAGTCCGCCACAAATTTTACCTGCACATTATAGAGCGTAGTCTTTCCCGTATTGTAAATACTAAACATCACGTTCGACTGGGATCCCACCTCGATATCCGAGGGCACCACCTCCGGAATGCTGGTGTCAAAGCGGCTCTCCTGCAGGATCGGAATGGATACGCTTGCCTTGTCAGTCAGGTCAAAGACAGTGCCCGCATCATATGTCATGTTCACATCAAGGACATAGGGCTTCTGCGCCAGATCCGCCTTCGCCGTCATCTCGATCACAATGTCCGCCGCCGTATCCGGGGAAATCTGATTCATGTAAACGGAGCTGGCACCGGAGGTTGGCAGGAAAGCGGAGTAGGTATTGGTCTTATCCTCCCCCTCCTGGGCCGCCTGCATATCAAAAAGCACATTCGTCACCGCTGTGTCCTTAGAGGTATTCTGCACATGGATCGTTAAGGTGAAGGTCTCACCCGCATACACATCATTGGGATTCGTCTCAAAACCTGTCACCACGATACGGGGCTTGGAACCTGTTGCTTCCTGTCCGTTGCCGCCGATGATCCCGCTGCCCGGCTTGCCGATGGTCTTCACATACACCGTAAGCTCCGCCGGTTCCTCGCTGCGGATCCCCGCCTTGGTGTAGGATATATGGAATTTTAACGGATAATAGCCGCTCATCACATCGCTTCTGGTGGTAAAGTGGAAGGTAAACTCCCTGCGGTTCTGCATCGCCTGTTCCTTGGTCTGGCAGCCGGGAATATAGGGTTCTGTCTGCAGATAATTCGTCGTGTCCGGCTCGAAGGGCCACTCTGTCACCAGATTGGAGATCACCGGCTCCACGATCAGATCATTCAGCTCCTCGGTACCGAAATTCATAATGGGCAGCACGATGGCCACACGCTGTCCGTAGCTCACGATCGGCGTCTCCCAGTTGTCCGCCACCTGCAAAAACTCGCTGGTGGTCTGGGACACCTTCGCCACTGCCGCAGACTCCATATTTCCCTTGACAGAAGACACATAAGCCCACAGCTCTGTCAGGGACATCTCCGTGTTGGCGATATAATAAACCGCACTGTCAAAGAGCTTGTGCAGACCCTCCATCACCTTCTCATCCAAGTGATATCGCACCTCCAGGCTCTGCATATAGTAGAGCAGATCCGCATCAGCGTCGCCCCGGTCATCGTCTGTGATCACCCGGTCAGAGGTTCGCTCCACATATTCCACCTCTTCGTCCT
>CAZUZZ010000030.1:4989-11562 GCA_964625055.1 uncultured Bacteroides sp.
TCCTTGGAGTCCACATCGTTCCCGCTGACGCTCCCTTCCTTGGCATAGGCCACGTAGGGAACTCCATTCGCACCTCCCGCCCCGGCAATCGCCAAAAACAAAAAGAAACCTGCCAGACCACCCGCCAGATACCGTACTATCTTATTCCCTTTTCGTGTCATTTCTCCGACCCTTTCCATCACAAAAACTTTCCTTTTATTCTTCCGTACTATTCCTTATCGAAGTGGCTCTGCCGCCTCCGTCTGCGCCACGATCTCATCCGGCATTTCCTCTCCGCTGTGATCCTCCACCTCCAGGATCTTTCCGTCCCGGATCCGAATGATCACGTCCGCAAATCCCGCCAGATAATTGTCATGGGTGACCATCACCAGCGTCTGGTTTTTCTCACGCACCACCCGTTTCATCAGATTCATGACTTCCACCGAAGTGTTGGAATCCAGATTGCCGGTGGGCTCGTCCGCAAAGATGATCTCCGGCTCCACCACCAGCGCCCTGGCCACGCCTACGCGCTGTTGCTGACCGCCTGACATTTGATTCGGTCTGTGCCTCTTATGCTTGGTCAGGCCAACCAGATCTAACATCTCCTCGGCTTTCTTATTGCGGCTCTTCTTATCCATTCCCTGAAAGGTCAGGGGGAGCGCCACATTCTCAATGGCGTTCATGGTGCCCATCAGATTAAAGGACTGAAAGATAAATCCGATGTGCTCCCTGCGGAAGGCCACAAGCTGGTTCTCGCTCTTATCCTCCATGTGCTCCCCTGCGATCACGATCTCGCCCTTGGTGGGCTTTTCCAGCCCTGCCAGCATATTGAGCAGGGTGGATTTCCCGGAGCCGGACGCACCCACGATGGAGCAGAACTGTCCCCGTCTGATGGAGAAGCTGACGCCGTTTAACGCCCGCACCCGCTCCTCCCCGACCCGGTATATTTTATAGAGATCCTTTACCTCGATCACAGGTCTGTCCCATCTGTTGCCGTCCACGATCCGCTCCTTCTTATTCCGTATAAGCTGTGGTCTCCGCCACGAACTCCGGCACCTCTCCGGTGATAAAGTTATAACTGAAATAATAGCTGTCCCTCTGATAAGGATAGTCGGTATTCTTCTTAAACACGACCTCCACCGCATAATTCCCATCCGTCGCCTTATAGCCGCCCCAGTAAGAATCCAGATACTCCGGATGAATGTGCGGCAGGATCTTCGCAATCTGCTCTTCCTCGTAGAAGGTCTCCCGCACGGTGTAATCCCTGTAAACGTCGTCCACCCGCACGGACTGCGCCGTATTTCCACGCATCGTCGTATAGGTCCGCGTATTCGCCCCCGCTTCCGTTAACTCGTTATGATAACAGGTCACCGTAACGCTGTCGATATCCTCCGCATTCAGCTGCACCGGATAATAGGCCTCCAGCTTTTTGAGCAGAGCAATGGTATTTTCAAAGCTCTCGTACACCTGCCATTGTCTCGAGGAATAGTTGTCATAGTCAAAATAGAGCTGTCCGCAAGGACGGTTGTCTCTGGCAAAGGTAAAATCAACCTGCTCCATATCCTTGATCCAGGCATCTCTCAGCTGCAACACTTGCTCTTTGGGAACCGCCACTCTGACAGCGCCGTTGGTGTAGGCAATCCCTGTCACTCTGTCGTAGGAAGTCTCGTCGGTCATCGCCTGGAAAGTTCCCTTTTTAAATTCTGCCGTCTGAAAGATTCGATTCAAAAGCGCCGCTGTCTCAGCATCTTCGTAGTCCACCCGGATCGCTCTGACCGCTTCCCTGCCGGAATGCAGGCGATACAGGATTCGCACGGTTCTGGGAGCTGTCATCTCCTCCACAGCCGCCTCGTCCGTCTGCAGGTAAGCCTGCGCGAGCGCCAAAACCGGCTCTGCATCTGTCAAAAACATATGCTCTCTCACATATGCGCTGTCCTCCATGTACTGCAAATTCTCGTCCCAATAGCCATCATAATATCCATCTGTCAAAATTGCAATACTCTCCACCTTATTTTGTGCCGGCAGATAGTTGTCATACCCGAACAGATCCCATTTAAAGATGCAAAATATTGCCAAAACACCTACTAACGCCACACCGCTGGATACCAGATGCTTAAACAGACTACGAATATCAAAATCATAGAGCACTTCCATAACGCAGCAGAAGATCACGCCCGCCACTGCCATGGCAAGTACCTGCAGCACTTCATTCTTCATAGAGGTGGAATATACCAGTATGCCAACCATAAGCGCTGCCGGGATCACCACTGCCACCTTAAGGAAAGGCTCCAAAATCGGAAAAGCGATGGCTTTGCCCGCCGCCTCGGAGGGTCTTTTTCTGTAAGCCGCATAGGCAAGCAAAAGAAGTGCTGCCGCAATCAGAATCCATCTGCCCACAAACGGAAGTGCAAGCGCCGCCTTGGCCGCCGTATCCGGCAGATTCTTGAGGTACCAGATATTGTTGGTCACATCCGTAAGTACTGACAGTTTCAACCCGTAAGATTGAAAATAGTTGGTATAGGTTCTGAAAAAATTCTCCATCATATCTTCTATCAGAAGACGCACAACGAATTCATACAGTGCAAGCGCCGCGAATCCGCAGATTGTCACAAACCAGTTTCCTGTCAGCATCACCGCCAGGATCATCATATGGTAAAATACCAGAAACATGACCAGATTCCACAAAAAGGCCAGACCCACATCCGTGAGTACTGATCCGTTCACCGCCCCCTGAGAAGCCGCGATCACCAGACCGAAGAGAATGCCTGTCAGATTCGCCGTCAGGTAAATAAAAAGTCCGTTTAAGTAGACCGCCGCAAATCTTCTGTTTTTGGTCACCGGCACGCTGTGGTACAGATCCACCTTCCGTCTGTTATACAGATAGGAAAAGCCCTGCATCCCGATGAGCGCCGCCAAAGGAATGATGATCTTATACATATCATCCGAAAATCCAAGGGCATCCTTCACTGCCCGATACAATGCATCCTGAAATTCTGCCGCCGTCCTGTAAATACCGTGCGCATTATAGTCTTTGATACGGCTCAAATAGATCATGGTAATTCCGCCATAGGGCAGAAGCTGTGACAGCACCGCCACGATCCAGACCCAGATCCGTCGTTTATGATTTTCCCTGCAACTAGCCCAGAATGAGTTTTTTGATGTCATAGCCTACCACCTCCGTCTCGCTGATAAAAATCTCTTCCAGAGAAAGAGGAAGCACCTCGTAAAAGATCGTGTCCACCGTGGCGAATCTCGCCTCCACTTCCTCCCTTGTACTGCGCAGGGTGATCGTGGAAAGCGACCCCCGCTGTTCCTTTTTCAAAATTTCCAGACCGTTTAATGCCTTCAGTTCATCCTCCACCGTGGTGAACACGCACTGCACCTTCTGGATATTACACTTCATATCCTCCAGATCCTTGGAGAGCAGAACGCCGCCCTTATGTAAAAGCCCCACATGATCGCAGATATCCTCCAGTTCCCGCAAATTGTGGGAGGCGATCACCGGCGTAAGCCCCCGCTCCTCCATCTCCTTAGCAAAGATCGACTTGATCCCCTGCCGCATAACAGGATCCAGCCCGTCAAAGGTCTCGTCGCAGAGAATGTATTTCGTGTGAGCACAAATGCCGAGCAGCAAAGCCAGCTGCTTTTTCATGCCTTTGGAAAAAGTGCCGATCTTCCGGTTCAGTTCCAGATTAAATTTCTCCAGATACCGATAATATTCTTCTTTGTCAAACGCTTTATAAATCCCGCTGTAATACCGCTCCATGGTCCGGGCGTTGGCGTTGGCGAAAAAATAAGGCTCATCCGCAATAAAGAACAGCAGTTCCTTCGCCTCCACATTGTCATACACCGGCATATTGTCCACTGCCACCGTGCCCTCGTCGGGTTTCAGTACGCCCGCTATCATGCGCAGCACTGTGCTCTTTCCCGCACCGTTGGTACCGATCAGGCCGAACACCGTCTTCTCCCTGATGGTGACGCTGACCTCATCCACGGCTTTGATCTTTTCAAAATGCTTCGTCACATTATGTATTTCTATCATAAGCTCCTCTTTTCTCACTGCACCGCAGTGTCCTGTTTTATGTCTGATTCGCAAGTCATTGGCACAGGCCTACATTTGCAATTTCTCAATCTCCAAAATAATCTCCTGCTTCGTCAGGCCGATCTCCAGAACCTCTCTTACCAGAGTCAGGATCTGTTCGATATATTCCTTCTTCCGCCTGTCCACCAGACTGTTATCCCCGGATACGAAGCTGCCTCTTCCCTTGACCGTATAAATAAATCCCTGCCGCTCAAGCTCCGTATAGGCCTTCTGGATCGTATTCGGATTGATCGAAAGCTCCATTGCCAGATTGCGCACCGACGGCATCTGCTCATCGGACTGCATGGCGCCCTTCAGCATCAGGGTTTTAAAGCGCTCCACGATCTGTTCATAAATCGGGCGGGTATCTTTGTAATCTATGATTATCATGTCTTCTCCTTTCCCGGTATTTTACACCCCAACAATATTAAGTGTACTATTAGTGGTGGTACACTTAATATACATCTAAAGGAGAACCTTGTCAACAACAAAAAAAATGCGAAGTCTCAAAATACAGACTTCACACTTTTTTTGTTCTGACGCTCTATTCTTTTATCTTGTCTAATTCGGTCAGGTTGATTCCAAACGCTGTCAAAATTACTTTTAATTCAACATATCTATCTTTCATTCTTTTGTATGATTCCGAATCCTTTTCTGCAACGATCATATAATTTTGCAGTCTTGAAAACTCTTCGATATTTTTTTGAATCATTTCTTTTTCAGTCATTTCCATAACCTCCATCTTTTCACCGCCTTCCTTATTTTACAAGCAGCGATTTTCCTGTCATCTCCGCAGGCTGCTCTTTTCCCATCAGCTCAATGATGGTAGGAACGATATCCGCCAGACACCCGCCCTCACGCAGCTTATAAGCCGGATCTGCATTGACCAGAATGAAGGGTACCGGATTGGTGGTGTGCGCCGTAAAGGGTGCGCCCGTCTCCTCGTCGATGAGCTGCTCTGCATTGCCGTGGTCTGCACAGATAAACATCACGCCGTCCACCTCTTTGATCGCCGCAACAGCCTTGCCCACGCACTCGTCTACCGCCTCCACAGCCTTGATGGCTGCCTCCTGCACACCGGTGTGGCCCACCATATCAGGATTAGCGAAATTGATGATGACCACATCATAGTCGCCGGATTTGATCGCTTCCACTAATTTATCACAAACCTCGTAAGCGCTCATCTGAGGCTTCAGATCGTATGTCGCCACATCCTTGGGGGAGTTCACCAGAATACGGGTCTCGCCCTCGTTAGGCTCCTCCACGCCGCCGTTGAAGAAGAAGGTCACATGCGCGTACTTCTCTGTCTCCGCGATCCTCGCCTGCTTCATGCCGTTCGCGGCAAGCCACTCTCCGAAAGTGTTGGTAACGGAAATCTTGTGGAACGCCACCTCCTTATTCGGAATCGTGGGATCATAATCCGAAAAGCACACATAGGTCAGATCCAGTCTCTTTTCTCTGGCAAAGCCCTTGAAATCATCATCACAGAAGCTTCTGGTGATCTCTCTGGCTCTGTCCGGACGGAAATTAAAGAATACGACCGAATCGCCGTCCTTGATGGTAGCCACCGGTGCACCGTTTTTCTTCACCACCGTGGGCTTTACAAACTCGTCTGTCTCGTCTCTGTCATAGGAAGCCTGAATGCCGGCAGGGCCGCTCTCCGCCTCAAGGCCCTCGCCCTTGGTAAGCGCCAGATAAGCCTTCTCCACTCTGTCATAGTTATTGTCTCGGTCCATCGCATAATAACGACCCGTCACGGTTGCTACTTCGCCTACGCCGATCTTCTTCATCTCAGCTTCCAGATCCTCCACATAGCCCTTGCCGCTTGCAGGGGGTGTGTCACGACCGTCCAGGAAAGCGTGTACATACACTTTGGTCAGACCGTTTCTCTTAGCCAGTTCCAGCAGGCCGTAGAGATGGGTATTGTGGCTGTGCACGCCGCCGTCAGACAACAGGCCGAACATATGCAGAGCGGAATCGTTCTTCTTACAGTTATTTACCGCATCAAGAAGCGCCGGATTCTCAAAAAAGGTGCCGTCCTGAATCTCCTTCGTAATTCTGGTAAGCTCCTGATATACGATACGACCTGCGCCCATATTCAGATGTCCCACTTCGGAGTTACCCATCTGCCCGTCCGGCAGACCTACCGCCATACCGCTGGCATTACCCTTCACAAAAGGGCACTCCGCCATCAGCTTATCCATCACCGGCGTTTTCGCCAGCGCCACCGCATTGCCCTCCGTCTTCTCATTGAGGCCGTAGCCATCCAAGATCATCAATACTGCCGGTTTCTTACTTCCCATGATTTTTCTCCTTTTCTTTCTTACTCTTTTATTCTATCAATCTCTGTAAGATTAACTCCCAAGCTTGTAAGCAGCGCTTTTAATGAAACATAATCTTCCTTGAGATCAGCGTAGGTTCTCACTGCATTTTCTTCTTTTGCTAACAGCATACGTTTCTGCACCTTCTGAAAATCGTTTATGGCATCTCTTATAATCTCTGCACCGTTTGGC
>CAZUZZ010000031.1:0-11558 GCA_964625055.1 uncultured Bacteroides sp.
ACGATGATGCCGTAGCACTCGTAGCAGTAGCCGATGGAAACCAGCTTGCCGGTCTCATCATACAGGTTATAAGCGTCTGTGTTCAGCTCGTTAGCGATCGCTGTGCCTGTCAGATCCAGTGCGTAATCTTTCCAGCTCTTTACACCTTCCTGGTTACCGATGACAAACAATGTCGGAGGTGCGGATTTATCCATCTCAGATAACAGTGTCTGGGAATAAGTACCGGAAGCAGCGGTAACCACTTTCACTTCCACGCCGGTCTGTGCTGTATAAGTCTCCGCGATCTCCTGTAACACTTCATCAGACTCCGGCTTGAAGTTCAGCCAGTAAACCGAACCACCTTCTCCGCTTGCTGCCGGAGCTGCCTCCTCAGCGTCTGCGCTGTCGCCTGCCGCCTCGGTAGAACCCGTATTGCCTGTAGATGCAGAACCACCGTCATTAGAGCCGCCGCCACAGCCGGCTAACATGGTGGAAATCATCGCTGCACAAAGCATGGTGCTTACAATTTTCTTTTTCATTGTTTTTCCTCTCCCTTTCCGTGTGAGAATAAAGTTGATTGTTCCGGAATTGTACTCGGTAACGATTTCGGTATCGTCCCCGGTAACGTTTCCGTTTTCTTGGGTTAAGTATATAACCTAATCATATATTTTGCAATAGGTTTTTTTATTTACAACTATTTTTGCCGTTTTTCACAGAAAACATATGGACAGTTTATACATTTTTCACAATCCGATCACTGTTTCTCCTGCATAAACCTAAGAAATTCCCCTTCCGGAAGCGGTTTTGAGAAATAATAGCCCTGAATATAATCGATCCCCAGCTCTTTCACCGCCAGGTACTGCTCCTCGGTCTCGATTCCCTCCGACACGATCTTAAGTTTCATGCCATGGATCATCTGTATGGCCGCATCCAGCACGTATTTGGCTTTTTCATCCTGAAAATATGCCTGCGTC
This sequence comes from uncultured Bacteroides sp., assembly GCA_964625055.1. GTDB lineage: Bacteria > Bacillota > Clostridia > Lachnospirales > Lachnospiraceae > UBA3282. The sequence continues at coordinate 954 of CAZUZZ010000031.1, forward strand.
ATCTCCCGGTCAAATTTTACAATATTGACCGGCATCTCTACAATATAATTGAGATTCGACTGACCGGTGCCAAAGTCATCCAAGGAAAAACACACACCATACTCCATCAGTCTGTGCATATTTTCCAGAAGCGTCTTTTTGGCTGCCATGGAAGCCGACTCCGTGATCTCCAGATTGATATACCTCGGATCGATCTGGTATTTCTCCATGATACCTATGTAATCCTCGGCAAGCCTGGTATAACCGCACTGCACAACAGAAAGATTTACTTCTATATAATGCAGTCCATACTGCTCCATTCTCTCCTTCGTGAAGAAATGGCAGACCTTGTCGAACACGATCTCACCAAGCTGTAAGATCTTACCGTTTGCCTCAGCCACGGAAATGAAAGCCCCCGGCGGCACCAGCTTGCCTTCTCTATCACGCATACGTACCAGCGCCTCCGCGCTCACGAATCTGTGCTCCCTGGTCGAAAAGATCGGCTGATAAAATACCTCGATCCGATCCTCCTTCATGGCCTCTTCCAGCATCTGCTCCATGATACCTTCCTGGCGCATCTGCTCCACAAAATCTGTATCCAGCCGCTTAAAGTTTGACGAGCTGTAATCATTGCTTCTCCATCTCGCATATTGCAGCAGATGCACCATCTCCTGATAGTCGCCCACCAGTCCGGCTTTCGGCATATAGTTGAAGGATACCTGAGCGTTGCCTCCCACTTCCCGTCTGCCATATTCCATGTAGGCCTTCACCTTCTCTACGGTCTCCTCCGCGTGCTCCAGATCCTCCAGGATCATCCATACCTCATCGTCCGCCATCTTAAACACTTTGGTATTGTCCAGCTTCGGAAGTCTTCTGGCAAAAGCCGCCATCACCTCCCGCTCCCGCCTGTCCTCTTCCAGCTGGTTGACACCCAGGGTCCACCAGACAGCCAGAACAGCGAAGTCGGTTTCCTGATTATACAGCTTGCGGGCATAGTACAAAAGTGCATCCTGATTAAAAAGTCCCGTCAGACGATCTGTCAGATACTCCGGATTTTCCAGTCGGAAAAAGATCACCAACACGCCCAGTGCACCTGCGTATCCCACCAGAAGCAGCTCGTTATTCAAAAACTGCACAACCGCCGCCAGCGCCCAGATTCCCATCCAGATCAGGATCACCTGGCTTCTTCTGCGGTTGCCATCACTGCGCTTTGCAATAGTTATAATAATATTGGAGATGAGAAACGCTCCCGTAAAGGCATAAGTCGCCAACACACTCGGACCAGCCGTGTACACTACCCTGCCCATCTTGTAAATCCCCAGAGGCAGACAGGCAATGACTATGATCCCCGCCAGAGCGACCGCAGTTGCCGCAAACGTGGCCCTCAAAAATTCTTTCCGATGCTCATACACATCCGAAAACTCATACAAAAGTCCCGAAAGCCCTACCAGCACCAATGTCGCCAGATATACTTTACAGATGACATACACCAGTCCCCTGTGATCCAGCAAAAGCCTCACAATAGCCCAGATCGACAGCATATCGCAGGAAACGCAAAGCAGCATCACCAAAAGCAGCACTTGAAAGGCAATCTGGGTATTGAGCCTCAGCGACTTGTATCTTTTATAGAATAAAAACATGGTGACAAGCAGAATAACGCCACACAATTGTGCCTGTATGTTCATGCCAATATAACTCCTTTTTTATTCCAGTTCGCAAACCGGACTCTCTTTTCTGCAGTACAAAGCTATCATAGTATTGTACTACATCCTCGCGCCTGTTTCTACTATTAAATAACAATACCCTTCAACAAATTGATCAACCACTATAGAAATGAAATCATCTCCCTCACCGAGGAGAAGATCAGATGGGGCTTTACCTCGGAGGACTCTGTATCCTCCAGAGATGCCTCACCGCTTAAGACAAGCACGCTCTTTAAACCGTGATTTCTGCCCGCGGCAATATCCGTATATAGGCGGTCTCCCACCATAGCGATCTTTCCCCGCTCTTTATTGACTCTAGTAGTCAGATATTCTATGATATCCTCGTTTGGCTTGCCGATCACCCTGTCCGGGTATCGGAAGGCCGAAGCATGGATAAAAGCGTGAATCGCGCCCGCATCCGGGATAAAGCCGTCCTCCGTGGGGCAGTTATAATCCGGATGGGTGGCCAGATAGGGCAGTCCAGACCTGACAAAGTCGCAGACTTTACACATCTTCTGATAATCCAGCGAAGTGTCAAAGGCAGTCACCACCACCTCCGGGCTCTCCTCCTCCAGACATATCCCCTCCTGCAAAAACTCCTCCCGCAGCAGTTCATTTCCCAGAAGAAACACCTTCTTCCCCGGGAAATGCCGTTTCAGATAATAGATCGTGGCCTGCCCCGAGGTGATGATCTTATCTTCTCCCACGACAAGCCCCATCCGGGCCAGCTTTTCCACATAGACCGCCGCGTTTTTAGAAGAATTGTTGGTCAGGAAAACATAGCTTCTGCCGGAAGCCTCTATGCTTTTCAGAAACTCCTGTGCGCCGTCGATCCATCTTTCTCCGAGATAGATCGTGCCGTCCATATCCAGCGCAAAACATTCCACTTGGGACAATATGCCTTGCGGGTCTTCATTTACTCTGGGAATCTGTGTCTGCATAATCATACTCCATTCTTCTCCGCAGTGCACGCTCGAAAAACCTCCGGTTTTCCTCGCTCGCGGGCATTCGCGTACCTTGTATCAAGTCTCAGATGCTGTAATCCTTGGCAGCTTGCATCAAGTATACCATCTAATCTCTGTTCTTCGCAATATTTCGCTCCTCCGTCTCCCTGATCATAGCTTCTGTTTTTTCATCTTTTTCAGAATCCTGCATATTTTCCCGCCGTACCCCTCCCCGGAGGCCCAGCCCTGTCCATACGGATTTTCTTTCTGTCCAAGCCATTCCACATAAGGGGCGCATCCCTTTTTTACATAGGCATATCTGGGATCGACACAGACGTTCTTAAGCTCCTTCTTGCTGGCATAGGCTTTCAGGTGCTGGATCTGTGCCCGTACGCCTTCCTGCATGGTCTTAAAAGAGCAGCCCTTTCTGTTGGCGGAAGTGACACCCATACCGCAGAAATTATTCTGATCCAACGTCACCGCAGAACCCGCAAAGGTCAGATTACCCGTCTCAAGCATTGCCTGAGCAGCCGCTATGTCGCCGCGCACGCCTTCGGCTCTTCCCTCTTCTATATAGGTATCTGCAAGCTGCTTTGCGTACCCGGCCGCAGCGGGATTTATACGGATGATGTATGCCGCGATCCGATCCGCGCTCACCTGCGGATTTCCCATAATGTATGTCTTATGCCTCTCATCCTGCTTCCTGTCTTTTAAAATCTCTCTTATGATCTTGATGACCGCAGTCAGCAGTTTCCTGATCAGATCGATCCAGTCAATCTCTCTTCTCACCGCCTTCTTGAATTCCTCCCAGGTATGCCGTGTCGTATTATGCACATAGGGTGCAGGACATACCTTTCCCGTCACATCATAGTGCCGCAGAATGTTGGAGACCGGCACATTGTATTTCCTCATCAGATATCTGGTCAGCTCCACCGCAGCCTCTACCGTGGCATCCTCAAAATACCAGTCCCGGTCCTCCGCGCTTATATGGCTATGGTCTTTTTTCCGCACACACAGCTCGATCCCTATGCTGTTGGCATTGCGGCATTCCGAATGCTTATAGCGCTTTGCCCCGCAATGCCAGGCAATGTTTTCATCCTCCACGCTCTGCCAGATTTCCCCCTCGTATCCCACAAAATAATGTGAGGACCGATTTCTGTTTCCACCCGCCAGATATTGGCATTGTTCCTTCGCCGTTCCCAAACTGCCCGTATAGTGGATGACAATATAGCGTATGCGGACGGCGTCTCCTTTTTTGAAATTGTACTTGCTTATCATCCTGTTGATCGCTCTCATATTTTCTCTCCGTTCCAAAGCATTAAGCGATATATGCTTCTTGTAAAAAGAGAACCGGCAGTCCAATCGTCCTGCCGGTTCTCTTTGGGCAGTATATGCCTCTTAGTCAGCTGCTTCCCATGTATTATCGGCTGTAAGCCTGATGGATCTCTCGTACTGGTTGACCGGGAATTTGATCTCATATCTCTGGGTCATACGGTTGAGATCGATCACCTCGCCCTCCTCGAAATCGCCGAACGCGATCCAATACTTCGGATGCGGTGCGAAGGTATACTGAAGGTTGGGATCCGCAGGTCTCGCGAATGCAGGATTTCCGGACATACCGATACCGATGGATGCCTTGCCGGCCGGGATGGAACCGTCACATTTGATCCCCAGCTTACCCTGGGTCGTCTTGTGATCCGATGCCACAAAGTGATACGCGCCCTTTTCCCGCTTGAAAGCGATGGAATTCTCACTGGTATTGGAAGGATCCGCTTTGAGCACCTCAGATGCATGGAATATCACACCGGGATCAAGTACGCCCTCTTCGCACCATGCAAAGCTGTAATCCACATTCCAGCGGAACTTTATCATGGTTCCGGGATGCGCTGTCTTGCTGAACCACACCAGGGACCGGATATCTTCGTCCTGATCCTCATAGGTCTGATAGATACAGAAATCCCCACAGGATGTTCCCTGATGGTCTACATTAAGTACATAGGGTGTTGCCATAATTCATTTCCTCCTTGTTTTGTTTTTCAAACATTTTGCAGCTGCGCCTCCTGTCTGATGAGGCCAGTCTAGCATAGCGGCACGGAAAGTTTCCGTAAACAGATCGGAAAGTTATCGGAATCCTTTCAGTTTCCTGCTGTAGTAAAGTGCTTTTTCTTTATTTCCCTGCTTCTCATAGTGGATCAGGAGTCTGCCAAGCGTTTCGTAGTACGCCATATCATAGACAGCCTCATACTCCTCCACCCACTCATAACTGTTCTCAAATAAAAGCGGAGCCGTATAAAGCCGTTCTGCACGTTCCCAGTCCTCCACATTCTCACTGTCGAGATACTTAACAAACTCCTGCAGATCCAGCTCTATCAGCTCCGTATCCAGATAAATCTCTTCCCTGTATATCGCAAGCGGCAGCTCTACTCCCTCCTTCTCCTGCCATCCGTTTAAAAAAGCGCACACTTTGTACAGACTGTCCCGGGCTTTGCCGCGTTCCGACTCCGCCCACATAAGCTCCTCCAGCATTCTCTTTCTGACCGCCTTGCCACCATTGCAGCAAAGATAAGAAAGCAGTTCTTCCGCTTTCCTGTTTTTCATCGGATGATAGCGCCCATTTCGGTAAATGCTGAATTTACCAAAACACTCTATCTGTAATTCCAGTTTTTTTTCAACCCGGCCATACTTCCCGCCAGGAAGATCGGTGTCAGCAGGATTCCGGTCTGCGTAAGACTACAGTCCAAAAAGTCCTGCTCTCGAATGGAAAAAGCCGCCATTGCCTGCGCCGGGAGATAGATCATTCCCTCATTTTTCACCTGTACTTTCATTAAAATTCCCCCTTTACGTATCGTATCACCACCATACAGGTCTCCCCCCCATAAACAACGGGGCCGACCATTCATTTTACACCTCCTCCCTTATCTATCGAACTGGTATAGTGGTTTACATAAATTTTACTACAATTAGTAGTGCTTCGTCAAGTTTTTTACTTCCACACGCTCTTCCCTTCTCCTTCTCCGGGTGTTATACTCTATAGTAAGAACAAATTTTCCATTGACCGTGAAAGGAGCAGCCCTATGAAAGAAAAACTCTACACCATCCCCTTAAATGATGCCATGAACGCGCAGGACGAATGTCCCTTCTGCTTCATCGAGCGGAATGTAGAACAGGATCTGCTCGATTTTGTCTTAGGTTCCGGCTCTTCCTACATGGAGAGCGATGTGCGGGAAGATACAGACCGGGAAGGCTTCTGCCGGGAGCATTTCAAAAAAATGTTCGATTACGGCAACACCCTGGGCAATGCCTGGATCTTAAAGACACACTATGTAAAGATGAACCGTGAACTGCAGGAGCAGATCAAGGCCTTCAAGCCCGGCAAAACCTCTCTGAAGGACCGTTTCAAAAAGCAGACCGAGCGCACGAATCCCATCGGCATCTGGGTACAGGAGAAGGAGACCTCCTGCTATATCTGCAAACGCTATGCCAATACCTACGACCGTTATCTGGATACCTTTTTTGTGATGTATAAAAAAGATCCCGAATTCCGGGAAAAAGTGAAACAGAGCAAGGGCTTCTGCCTCCACCACTTCGGTGATCTATGCGAGGCCGCAGACAGCCGCCTGTCCGATCGGGAAAAAACCGACTTCTACGATATGGTATTCCCGCTGATGGAGGAGAATATGGCGCGTCTGTCCGAGGACGTTTCCTGGCTGGTGGAAAAATTCGACTACCGCAATAAGGATGCTGACTGGAAAAACTCAAAGGACGCTATCCAGCGGGGTATGCAGAAACTGAAAGGCGGATATCCTGCGGATCCGCCATATAAAGCGAATAAATAGAAAAGGCGGTCTATAAAGGCCGCCTCTTTTTTATATAGCATCCATAGAACCATCGCTGTCGTCGTCATCAAAGAATTCTTCCACCTTCTTTACGCCGCCCACGACCTTATCTGTGGCCTCAGCTTTCGCTGCCTGGATTCCTTCTTTAAACTCTTCCTTGCTCTCTTCCGCTTTCCCAAGATCCAAGTCCACGTAGTTGCGCTCTGTGTCGCTCTCCTCCACGTCATCGTCGAAATTATCGAAGTCGTCATCGTCGTCAAAAAATTCATCGTCGAGGAAATCATCTCTGCCCTTCAGGTAGTAGTAGACGCCCCCCGCTACGGCGCCAAGAGCCGCTGTCACCATCAATAACTTACCGAATTTTTTCGCCATCAGTGTTCTCCTTTCACCGTATCTGTTATTATTATATATATTAATACTATTTTGCGAAAATGAAAAGAGAATATGTATAAAAAAAACAATAAACTTCCTTTTTTTTGCTTTTTACCCACAACATCTTGTGTTTGAAAATTTTCTCAGAACTAGTTTCCCACATAACATTGAATCCTTTTCGCTATTGTGTTATAGTATAGTCTGACTGAAAAAGTCAATTTATGTAGAATTGGTGAAGCTATGAACGAGAAATTTTTTGATCTGAAAAAGGAAAAACAGGATCGCATGATCAATGCCGCCTTAAAGGTATTTTCTCAGGGCAGCTATAAGCACGCGAGTACAGATGATATCGTCAGTGAGGCCGGTATCAGTAAGGGACTTTTGTTCCATTATTTCGGGAGCAAGCTCGGCCTTTATAGCTTTCTCTATGACTACAGTGTACGTTTTATGAAACTGGAGCTGACAAGCGGTGTCTCCTCCTCGGAGAAGGATTATTTTGAGATCCGCCGCCAGATGGAGTATGCCAAGCTGCAGGTGCTCAAGAACTATCCTTATATGCAGCAGTTCTTAAACCGCTGCCGTGTCGAAAATGTCAGCGAAGCGCTGATGGCTATCGAACGCCAGAAGAGCGTACTGAGCGACGTACAGGCCGTACTGAAGAATCAGGCAAACCGCTCTCTCTTCAAGGAAGATGTGGATTATGAAAAACTGGATCAGATGCTGACCTTCACCCTGGAGGGCCTGATGAACGCCCGTTTTGAGGACGCATCCTTCCATCCGGATATGCTCTATGAGGAGACCTGCTCTTATCTGAATATGTTAAAAAGACTTTCCTATCGCTAACTGCGAAAATTGCGATAGCATAAACCAAAAATCGAGTGCACGGGCACTCGATTTTTTATTGGATCCATATTTTTTTCAACCGGCGTATTCCCTCTTCTATCTCCTCCTCAGACATTCCTCCGTATCCCAGGATCATGGTCGCCTGACTCTTCTGTCTCTTCTCGCTTGTCATTTCCTTATCATGCTCTTCCATCTGAAAGGCGCTCATACAGTAAACTTTTACATCTTCTGCCTCCGCCTCCTGCGAAAGGATCTCCTCGCTTCTTCCCCGCAGATCCTTTAACAGAATATGCAGACCGGCACTGCCGCCGCTCACCACGAAATCTTTCTCGAAAGCTTTTAGCTCGCCGAGCAGCAGATCATGCTTCATCCGGTATTCCTTTCGCATTTTATTCAGATAACGCTCAAAATACCCGTCACGGATAAATTCATTTAAGATCGTCTGATCGATCCGGGATACTGTAGAGGAAAAAAAGCTGCACTCTCTGCGGTATTTCTCCAACAGCGGATAGGGCAGCACCATATAGCTGACCCGGATAGCCGGTGCGATCGCCTTGGAAAAAGTTCCGATATAGATCACATATCCCAGCCTGTCCGAAGCCTGCAGGGAGGGCAGCGGTTTCCCCTTATAGCGAAATTCACTGTCGTAGTCATCCTCGATCAAATAGCGTTCCTGCCCCTCCGCAGCCCACCGCAAAAGCTCCATCCTTCTGCCGATCGGCATGGAAATCCCTGTGGGATACTGATGGGATGGCATCACATAGGCGATCTGCGCCCCGCTCTCTCTAAGCTTATCTACCCGGATTCCCTTGTCATCCATCGGTATCAGGGATATCGGATAGGCAAAGGAGCGAAAGATTTTATAGGCTCTGATATATGTGGGATTTTCCATCGCCACATGAATATGCCGCCCCAGGATTTTTTCCAATAAAAGAAGCAGGAAATCATTCCCTGCTCCGACGATGATCTGTTCCGGTTCACAATTGACCCCTCGGGATCCGTGCAGATAACGGCAGATCGTCCTGCGAAGCTCCAGATCTCCCTGAGGCTCTCCCAGCGCAAACATATGGCTTTTGGCGTCCACCAGGATATTTCTCGTGATCTTCTTCCAGGTCGCATAGGGAAAATGGCTCATATCGATGGCCGTAGGGGAAAAATCGTATCGGCAGCCCGGTTCTCTCCTGACAAGCGGCGGCTTTTCCTTCTCCCGCTCCGCTTCCATTTCCACATGATACAACCCCTCCGTGGTACTGACAAAATATCCTCTCTTGGGCCGCGCCACCAGATATCCCTCTGCCACCAGCTGCCCATAGGCCATATCTACCGTGGTTCTGGATACTTGAAGATAATCCGAGAGAAATCTGGCAGAGGGAAGCCTTTCGCCCTGCAAAAGATTCCCTTTCCTGATCTCCTCCCGGATATATTCGTAAATCTGCTCGTATAATGTTTTACCGCTTTTGGGATCCAATTGAATATGGATCGGTAATTCTCTCATCTACGTCCCAACCGCCTCTATTTTTTCGCTGCGGCATTCTTTTCCTTGATCTTCTTCACAATCATTTCCTTCACATCCCTCGCCTTATCCCTCATGCGGGGATTAACCGTCTTGGAAGTGACCAGATTCGCAATCAGACGGCTGGCCAGATCATACTGCTCGAAACGCATCGCCGTCACCGCGATCAGGAAATCCACCGTAGGCTCATCCATTCCGCACATGGGAAAATTCTCTGCCTGTCTGGCCGCCAGAAATCCCTCCAGAGCATTCTTAAGGAATTCATCCTCTTCATCCTGACACTGCTTTTTCTGCGCCTCATAGTCCGGCTGCTCCGGATTCAGATGCTCCGCCTTGCCTCGAAGGAGCCATGCCGTCTTCAGACAGATATACGCCTTCTCGCTGGCCTTAGTCTGCTTCACGATTGCGTTTGCAAGCGCCAGCTTGTAACGTTCCAGAGCCTCATCATAGGTATATATCTCTGAGGTTTCCTTCTGCGGCTTAAAGGTAGCCGAGATGGTTTTCTGAATATTCTTCGCCTGCGGAGATGTGAGATATTTAAAAAATCTGCTAAGCGCTGCATAACCGCAGGACGGACACATGATCACATCATATTTTAACATATCGATCTGCTCGTAGCGCGGCCGCAGATCCAGATCGCTGCCCGCCAGCTTCGCCTTACCGATCTTTACGGTTCTCGCCTTAAACTCTCTGTCGCAAAGAGGACAGGTAAAGGATTTATCAAAGAGGAAATCCTGCTCCTGCACCGTATGGGCTTTCTGTTCTCCCTTATCCCCTTCTTCCTCCTTCTTAGGCGCCTCATAAAGATCCATACTTTCCAGATTACTTAATCCAAACTGCTCTAACCCCGACAACAGTCCTGCCATTTTTCTTGTCCTCCCCATATCTTTTTGTGCACAACGGTAGTTATATTATAAACTAATTCTCTTTTTTCGGCAATACGTAGGAGCTCTTAAGGGATACAATTCTGTTAAAGACCAGACTTCCCGGCCTGGAATCCTTGCAATCCACACAGAAAAAGCCCTGCCGCACAAACTGAAAACTCTCATAAGCCTGCGCATCCTTCACCGATGGCTCGATCCGGCATTCCTTAAGCACAGTCAGAGAATTGGGATTCAGATTCAGGCTGCCGTCCTCATTGTAGACGCCCTTCTCCTCATCGATGATATTCTCATACAGCCTGATCTCCGCCTTCACGGATTCTGCGGCGGCTACCCAGTGAATGGTTCCCTTCACCTTGCGGCCGTCCGGGCTGTTGCCTCCTTTGGACGCCGGGTCATAGGTGCAGTGCACCACCGTCACATTCCCTGCAGCGTCCTTCTCAAAGCCCACACACTTCACGAAATAGGCTCCCATGAGGCGAACCTCATTGCCCGGGAAAAGTCTGAAATATTTCTTCGGCGGCTCCTCCATGA
>CAZUZZ010000032.1:0-11450 GCA_964625055.1 uncultured Bacteroides sp.
GGCATGGGGGTATCATAACGGTAATTCAGAACTGGTTGCAGGGAAATGTCTTTCCGGATATCCGCGGGAGAGCTATTATCTGGCTACGAAATTTCCAGGTTATGATCCTTCCAATATGGATAAGGTGGAAGAGATATTTGAGAAGCAGCTCGAGAAATGCCAGACGGAGTATTTTGATTTCTATTTGTTCCACAATGTTTATGAAGGAAACATTGATGATTATCTTGATCCGAAATACGGGATTTTTGAATATCTGCTGAAACAGAAGGAGAACGGCCGCATCAGACATCTTGGATTCTCTGCCCATGGCAGTGTAGAAGTGATAAAACGTTTCCTGGATGCCTATGGGAAACATATGGAATTTTGTCAGCTTCAGCTTAACTATATGGACTGGCATTTTCAGAATGCACAGGAAAAGGCTGCTATACTGCAGAAAGCCGGTATTCCGATCTGGGTCATGGAGCCTTTGCGGGGCGGAAAACTGGCAAAAGCCTCTGATGAACTGACCGCTGTATTGCAGTCCATGCGTCCGGAGGAAACAATTCCCGGATGGGCATTCCGTTTCCTGCAGAGCATTCCCGGCGTGACGATGGTTCTCTCCGGTATGTCCAATATGGAGCAGTTGAAAGCCAATATCGCCACCTATGAGTCGGATAAACCTTTGAGTCAGGAAGAATCGGATGTTCTGCTGAAGAAGGTGGATGAGGAAGTTGTCAAGGGAGGGTTACCCTGCACGGCTTGCCATTACTGTACCAGTCATTGCCCGCAGAAGCTTCCCATTCCGGAACTGATCGCTCTGTACAATGAGCATAAACTTTCCGGCGGCGGCTTTATCGCGCCTATGGCAGTGGGCAGTATGCCCAAGGAACAACGCCCTGCTAACTGTATTGGATGTAAGGGCTGTGAACAGGTCTGCCCGCAGCAGATTAAGATTTCCGGAATGATGAAAGACTTTTCAGCTATGATCGGAATGTAACAGGACGATTCAACGGAAATGGTCAGAATAGTATATGGTACCATCCCTGGTGATCAGAAGATACTCCACATCCGGATATTCATCTAAAAAATGACGCCCCTCTGACAGCCCAAGACACAGGCAGGCTGTGGAGAGGGCGTCTGCTTTTGTGGAGGATTCGCAGAGGATGGTCACACCCGCCAGTTCATTGTCTACGGGATAGCCTGTGGATGTGTCCAGAACATGATGATAGAGAGTGACACCTTCATAAAAATATCGCTCATAGATACCGGAGGTCACCACGGAAGTATCCCGAACCTCCACGGTGTCCAGTGCTGTTCCCTCCGGAGCAAAAGGCTCCTGAATGCCAATCCGAAAGGGAGAGCCGTCCGGCTTTTCGCCGATGGTGATCACATTGCCGCCCAGACTGACGCAGGCACTCCCGACACCCTGCGATAGCAGATATTCTTTCATTTGGTCGGCGATATAACCTTTGGCGATAAAACCCAAGTCGATGGCGGCCTCCGGATCTTGCAGCGTGACGGTGTTATAGACAGGTTCCCCGGTTTTTTCTGATGGGCCAACGCCAAAACGAATGGTATCGTAAGAGACATGAGAGAGAGCCTCTTTGATGGCGGCATCCTTCGGCACCTGCGCTTGACCTTCGGAGCCGAAGTTCCAAAGTTCGCTGACAGGGTGGATGGTGGGATCGATCCGGCCCTCTGCCCGGTTGGCGTAGTCCACTGCCGTCACGAGAAGGGAGACCGTCTCCTCTGATACTGTGACGGGTTTGCCCTTTCCGTGGTTGATGTTCCACACGTCGGAACCTTCTTTTGTTGCGCTGAAAAGATTCTCATATTTTTCCGCCAGTGCAAAACAGCCGTCCAGTATGGCTTCGTCCGCTGTATCATATAAAGTGATCCGGATCACCGTGTCAAAATAAAAATCTGTGCGGGAGATGGGCTCTGTATTTTTGGCACAGCCGGCCATTATGGATGTAATAGACAATAGTAAAATAAATAAAAATATGATATGTGATTTTGCTTTTGCTTTTTTTACCAAATTCATCTAACTGCTTTTTGCCTTTCGAAATTTGCTATTTTGCTGATATCATGGTATCATAGACGCAGACTCAGCAGTCTTACTGGCATTGCGTAAGATTACAGCATTTGAGCATATGATAACATAACATCGAGTAAAAAAATAGAGTAACAGAGGAGTGTTTTGTAAAATGAGATTACCGGGAGAAGAGGAAGCAGGAGGCGGCATGGGTCCCTCCGTGATCTATATGATCGTCGGCGTATCCGCCTTTATCCTGATCGTTCTGTTTGCCGTATTCCGTAATAATGACAAGAAGAGCGGCGGCAGTGAATATTTACAGGAGATACAGAAACAGCAGGAGGAAGCCGTGCAGGAAGAGCAGCTTGCGATTCAGGAAGAGGAGGAAGCAGCGCCCAAGCTTAGGGCGGAGGATCTGGATTTCTGGGATATGTATCCGGAAGAGAGCGAAGAGCCTGAGGAAGAGAAAAAGACGGCGGAAAGTTCTAATAAAAACCCTTACACAGAGAAGGCTGAAAAGGAGAAGGAAAAGGATAAGGAGGCGGAACGCCAGAAGGAAGAGGAGGAACGCAACGATCCTGCCACGGACGGCAAGCATACACTGATCACGAACCGCGACGGTTCAGAAGAGTGGGTGCTGATCAGTCCCTATCTGAAAAAAAACACTTTTGATTTCACCAATATGGAAGACAAGGCCGGACTGAAACGCTATATGGAGAACGGCAGAAAAACCTCCTATGTGGGAGTGGATATTTCCAAACATACGGGAAAGATTTATTTCCCAAGCCTCAAGGCGGCAGGGGTGGATTATGTGATGATCCGGTTGGGAAGCCGGGGCTACAGCACGGGACAGATCACGCTGGATGAGAATTTTAAGGAAAACATCGAGGGAGCGATCGAGGCGCAGCTGGATGTGGGAGTTTATTTTTATTCGCAGGCCATCTCTCAGGATGAGGCGATTCAGGAAGCGAATTTCGTGGTGCAGAATCTGGAACCTTATAGGGGCAAGGTGAAATATCCCATTGCCTTTAACATGGGGTTTGTGTCCAATGATAAATCCAGGATAGAGGGACTGAGCAGGGAAGATAAGACGACGGTGACGGTCAGCTTTTTGGAGGGCATTAAGGCGGCAGGCTATGTGCCTATGGTCTATGGGGATAAAGAATGGCTGCTCAAGGAAGTGGATCTGACCAAGCTGCAGGATTTTGATGTGTGGCTTTCCCAGGAGGAGGATATTCCCGATTATCCGTATCTGTATTCCATGTGGCAGTATGATACAGACGGCGTGTTAAATGGAATAGATGGCGGGGCGGACTTAAATATCTGCTTCGTCGGCTATTCAGAGCGATAATCCATCAGGCGGGGAGCTACCCGGATGGAAGCATAGAGGTCGGCGTAGACGTCGGGGGACATCCCCTCCATATAGTTGGGGGTGTAAGCCTTGTCTATGCCGGCTTTTTTCAGCAGATCGATGGCTTTGTTGTAGGCGATGGCAGCCTCGATCTCTGAGGCGTAGGTACCCACCTTGACATTGCCCTTCACATGGATCTTTACCTGATAGCGGGTCTGGCCCCTTTCCCGTACCGCGCATACGCCGTGGAAGCGGTTGATGATCTCGATATTTTCATAGCGCAGATCATTGCGGTTGCCGTTGATAAAGCGGTAATCTCTGCCCTCCACCGCGTAGTTTTTGATACCGTAGCGGCTCATGATGTTGATCTGCATACCGTAGTCCGCTACGAAATAATGACCGCCGCGCCTTGAGATTTTGCGGGAGGAATAGTAGAACAGATCATCCTTATCGAAAATGAAATGTTCCTCCGGGGAAAAAAAATAATAAAAGAAATGCGGCCTGATATAAATGGGAGAGGAGAAGTAGATGCCATTGTCCCGAAAATTGATCAGACATACCCACTTGGAAAAGGCCAAGGGGGAATCCTCGGAATAGTCTTCCAGATGTATGGAGGTATCTTTTAAGAGCGCAGAGGCAGTCAGATAGATCTCATGCGCTTTTTCTTTATTGTCGTGGCTGCCCAGACTGATATGCTTATTGCGATAGGTTAACGAAGCGCGAAAGTAAGTGGATCCGTCCCTTCGCACAGCGGTATAAACGCCGGGTAATGGCTGCTCCATGCTGCAACCTCCTTTTTTATATGATTGTACCATTTTTGAGAAAAAAAACAAATTCAGAAATATTTTTCCTTTTCTCTGCATAAAATACTGTTGAGAAGCGTTGGGACCGGCTGTCGGTTCCCGGATAAGCGCGCGGTGGCTGCGTCTGGCAGCCGAAGCGCAGCGGTATAAGTAAGGAGAAGAGATGTACAGGAAATATATAACAGGCTTCCTTCTGGCGGGAATGATGATATTATCATCATGGATCTGTGCCAGAGAGCTGAAGATCGACCGGATATCGGCCAAGCCTGCTTTTCGCATGGAATACCTGGACACGTCGATGGAGGAAGACAATCAGAGCTTTGTGGAAATGCTCGAGAGCGTATCTTCCGGTCAGCGAGTCGTGGATTATGAGGTGTTGGAACAGACGAAGAAGTATCAACTGTCGGACAAGGACTATGAGGCGCTTCTTCGGATCGTGGAGGCGGAAGCAGGCGGAGAGGATCAGGACGGCAAACTTCTGGTGGCGAATGTGGTGTTAAACCGGGTGAATAATGAATCGTTCCCCGATACGGTGTGGGATGTGGTCATGCAGAGGGAGCAGGGGATCGCCCAGTTTTCGCCGACAGTGGATGGCCGCTATCAGAATGTCCGTGTCAGCGAGGATACGGTGGAAGCGGTGGAGCGCGCTCTGTATGGGGAGGATATCTCTCAGGGAGCGTTGTATTTCTGTGCCCGCGAGAAGGCGGATTCTGATCGCCTGAAATGGTTTGACCGAAAGCTGACGAGACTTTTTTCCTATGGAAATCACGAGTTCTTTCTCTAGGGATTCTTGCACCCGTCGAAAAAGTGTGGTAAGGTATTGAGATGTAATGAAATGAATCAAACAGCACTTTGGAGAAAAGATTGAGAAAGGCATGGTTTAAGATAATGGACGTGATATACAGCAGTACCAGAGACGAAAACAGAACGGCGACCGCATCCCAGGCGATCCTGCAGGGATTATCGGAGGACGGGGGACTTTTCGTACCGGATCACATTCCGGCTCTTGAATGTTCCATGAAAGAGTTTGCGGACAAGACCTATCAGGAGACAGCCTATGAGGTGATGAAGCTGTTTTTTACAGACTTCACCAAGGAGGAGCTGCAGGGCTGTATTGCGCGGGCCTATGACGCGAAATTTGACACGGAGGAGATTGCGCCTTTAGTGGAAGCGGAAGGGGCTTATTATCTGGAGCTGTTCCACGGTGCGACCATCGCCTTCAAGGATATGGCGTTGTCTATCTTACCCCATTTGATGATCACAGCCGCGAAAAAGAATCGGGTGAAGGACGAGATCGTGATCCTGACGGCTACCTCTGGCGATACGGGCAAGGCGGCTCTGGCGGGATTTGCCGGTGTGGAGGGGACGAAGATCATCGTCTTTTATCCGAAAAACGGCGTCAGCCCGATCCAGGAGAAGCAGATGGTGACCCAGAAGGGTGACAATACCTTTGTGGTGGGGATCCACGGCAATTTCGATGACGCTCAGACGGGAGTAAAGCAGCTGTTCAACGATAAAGAGCTGGCGGCACAGATGGCGGAGCAGGGGCTTCGGTTTTCCTCTGCGAATTCCATCAACATCGGCAGACTGGTGCCACAAGTGGTCTACTATGTCTACGCCTATGCGAAGCTTTTACATGAGGGCAAGATTGAGGATGGCGAAAAGATCAACGTGGTGGTTCCTACAGGGAATTTCGGCAATATTCTGGCGGCCTTCTATGCGAAAAATATGGGAGTGCCGATCAACAAGCTGATCTGTGCCTCCAATGAAAATAAAGTGCTTTATGATTTCTTTATGACAGGAGATTATGACAGGAACCGTGAATTTAAGCTGACCAGTTCTCCTTCCATGGATATTCTGATCTCCAGCAATCTGGAGCGGCTGATCTACCGCATTGCCGGGAATGACGCGAAGAAAAATGCGGAAATGATGCAGGCGCTCACAAAGGATGGAAGTTATCAGATCACGGCAGAGATGAGAGAGCAGCTTACAGACTTTTACGGCAATTTTGCAGATGAAAAAGAGACGGCGGACAGGATCCGTTCCCTCTATGAAAATACGGGCTATGTGCTGGATACCCATACGGCAGTGGCAAGTGCGGTCTATCAAAAATACGTGGCGGTCACAAAGGATGAGACAAAGACCGTGATCGCTTCCACTGCAAGCCCCTTCAAGTTCACCAGAAGCGTTATGAACGCCATCGATCCGAAATATGACGCGATGGAAGATTTCGAGCTGGTGGACGAGCTCTCCAGGATTGGGAATGTGTCGGTGCCGAATGCCATTGAGGAGATCCGGACAGCACCGGTGCTGCACGACAATGTGTGTGATAAGACAGAGATGAAAACGATCGTAAAACAGTTTTTAGGCATAGAATAAGGCAGAAGGATTATACATTATGAGAAGAGGCAGAATTTTACTTGCAGGTATATTGTGTTTGGGTATGCTATTGTGTACAGGTACAGGGAATGATGTCAGTGCGGCGGAGCTGCCGGAGATACAGACGGATAGTGAGATAGTCGATACAAGACCGGATTATGTTGTCTATGTGAACAGAGCTTTGAATTGCGTTACCGTTAAGCAGTTAGATGAAGACGGGGATCTGATCCCGGTAAAGGCGATGGTATGTTCCTGCGGGCGTGAGGGAGCCTCAACACCGGAAGGTACGTTTCGCACCACCAATTATTATGAATGGCGTAAAATGGTGGATAATACTTTCGGCAGATATGCGGTACGATTTAACGGAAAAATCCTTTTCCATTCTGTACCATACATAGAGGAATCACCGGATACATTGGAGTGGGAAGAGTACAATAAACTGGGAGAAAGCGCATCGCTGGGCTGTGTCAGATTAGCGGCGGAAGATGCAAAATGGATTTACGATAATTGTAAGCCGGGAACGAAGGTCATTGTATATTCCGATACGGAAGAAGCCGGAGAACTCGGAAAGCCGACAGCACTCAAAATAGAAGCGGACTCTCCGTACCGGACATGGGATCCGACGGATGACAGTGCCGATAATCCGTGGTTTGGCGGAGCAGGCATCACAGTGATTCCGTTTACGGGAACTGTGGATGAGTTTGACTATGTGGCATATGCGGACCGGTATCCGGACCTGAAGAAAGTTTACGGATATGATAAAGAAGCGTTATATGAACACTATGTCACTTGTGGTGTAGATGAGGGAAGAATTGCAACGGGCATCAACTAGCTTATGCTAAAGAAAAGAGAGCGTGTGCCATAACCGGAAGTGGTTATAAGGCAAGGCTCTCTTTTTTTTTCTCTCAATATGTTATCTGTTGACTGTCATGCATTCCTCTGCTGCAGCATTTCATAATCTCTGTCCACACAGATCGTCTTGTAAGCGGGACGGATAATCTTGCCGTTATTGGCAAGCTCCTCCATGCGGTGAGCGCTCCAGCCCGCGATCCTGGCGATGGCAAATATCGGTGTGTAGAGCTCCATCGGCAGATTGAGCATATCGTAAACGAAGCCGGAATAGAAGTCCACATTGATGTTGACGCCCTTGTAGATAGGACGTTCTGCCGCGATGAGCTCCGGAGAGAGCCGCTCTACCAGAGAATATAGGGCGAATTCCTCCTGCAGTCCCTTCTCCTCGGACAGCTGTTCCACGAAGGATTTGAAAATGACGGCACGGGGATCGGATTTGGAGTAAACCGCGTGCCCCACACCGTAGATCAGTCCTGCGTGGTCAAAGGCTTCCTTGTGCAGGAGCTTTTTCAGATAATCAGCAACTTGTCCCTCATTGGTCCAGTCGGAGACCTCCCGCTTCATCTCATCAAACATCTTCACCACCTTGATATTGGCGCCGCCGTGGCGGGGACCCTTTAGAGAGCCGATGGCCGCCGCGATGACAGAGTAGGTGTCTGTCAGGGAGGAAGTGACAACATGAGTCGTAAAGGAGGAATTGTTACCGCCGCCGTGCTCCATATGCAGGATCAGGGCGATGTCTAAAATCTTTGCCTCCAGAGGTGTATATTTGCTGTCAGGGCGCAGAATATGCAGGATATTCTCCGCATTGGAAAGGTCCGGCTGGGGCTGGTGAATATAGAGACTTTCCCCGTTGTGATAGTGGTTGTAAGCCTGATACCCGTAAATAGAGAGCATCGGGAAAAGAGCAATCAACTGCAGACACTGTCTGAGTACGTTGGGGAGCGATGTATCATCCGCCCGGTCGTCGTAAGAGTAGAGCGTCAGCACACATCTTGCCAGCGTGTTCATCATGTCATTGCTGGGTGCCTTCATGATGATATCCCGCACGAAGCTGGTGGGGAGGGAACGGTAGCTGTTTAGAAGCTTAGTAAAGCTGGCGAGCTCCTCGGCATTCGGAAGCTTGTCAAAAAGGAGAAGATAAGTTACCTCCTCAAAGCCGAAACGATTATCGGCGAAAAAGCCGTTCACCAGATCTTTTACATTATATCCCCGGTAAAAAAGCTGACCGTGGGTGGGAATCTGTACGCCGTCCACGATCTTATTGGCACGCACGTCGGAAATGTTCGTCAGACCCGCCAGTACGCCCTTACCATTCAAATCGCGCAGGCCCCTCTTGACATCAAATTTTGTGAAAAGCTCTGTATCAATAACGCCGGCTTGTTCGCTCATGTTTGCAAGTCGAACGATCTCAGGTGTGATCTCAGAAAAACTGTTCTGTTCCATAACTATGTACCTCCTTTCCATACACTAACGATTTTATCATATCATGAAAAAAATGGCGGAAACAAGCAAAAACGGGAATTTAACAGAATTTTAATATTATAGACATATTTAATAGGAAGATAGTACCAGAATTCGGAAACAGTCCTTGTGCTGCTCGTATTTTTAGGTGGAAATTTCAGCCTGCAGCGATTACAATAGAGAAGGAAACAGATCATAACCTATACAGAAATGGAGATTGCTATGGATAAGAGAGAGATTTTAAAGCGGGTAGACCACACGCAGTTAAAGGCTTTTGCCACCTGGGAGGATATTGTTACCCTCTGTGATGAGGCTGTCGAAAACGGGACGGCTTCGGTCTGTGTGCCGCCCACTTATATCGGGAGGATACACGAACAGTACGGAGAGAAGATCAATATCTGTACGGTGGTAGGTTTTCCGTTGGGATATTCCGTGACGGAGGCGAAAGTGGCGGAGACGAAGAAGGCCATTGAGGACGGCGCGGAAGAGATCGACATGGTGGTCAATATCAGTGATGTGAAAAACGGTCTTTACCAGAAGGTGGAGGAGGAGATCCGCACCCTAAAGCAGACCTGCGGCGATAAGATCCTGAAGGTGATCATTGAGACCTGTTACCTGACGGAAGCGGAGAAGATCGCCATGTGTGAGGCGGTGACAAGGGCTGGGGCTGACTATATCAAGACATCTACGGGCTTTGGCACGGGCGGCGCCACCATAGAGGACGTGCGGCTCTTTAAAGAGCATATCGGCCCTGATGTAAAGATCAAGGCGGCGGGCGGTATTTCTACGCTGGAGGATCTGGAGGCTTTTGTGGCGGAAGGGTGCGACCGGATCGGTACGTCAAGGGCAGTGGGACTGCTTCGATAACGGGAGACCGGCAGTTTAGGAATTGTTTATATTTATTTGGGCAATTTTTCCTATTTTCTGTTTGAGTTTTTGAGTTGAAAGCAGTATAATGATATTAACTAGGCAGTATATGTGACCATGTCCCGGAGAATTCGTCCGGAGACAGAAAGGAGTATGATTATGAACTTGGGTATAAGATCATCTCAAAAGATCCAGGAGAATCAAAAAAATCTTTTTTGGGCATATTCGCATCTTTCCAGCGGAAAGAGGATCAATACGGCGAAGGATGACGCGGCGGGCTTAGCTATTGCACAGCGGATGAAGACTCAGGAGACAGGACTTCGTGTGGGTGCGGACAATGCAGGTATGGCTATGGGCGCTGCCAATGTGGCGGAAGGCGCTCTGGGAGGTATGTCTGACTATCTGCAGCGGATCCGTGAGCTTGCGGTGAAGTCTATGAACGGCATCAATTCCGACGCTGATAAGCAGATTTACCAGAAGGAGATTGATCAGCTCAAGCAGGGGATCGAGTCTCTGGCGAGAGATACCAGCTTCAACGAGCAGACGATTTTGGATGGCAGTATGGCGGATATGGCGGTTGCCACGTCTCCCAACGGAGGCAGTATGCATATCCAGATGAAAAATTCCACATTGGAGGCTTTAGGCATCGCTGATCTGGACGTGACATCCAAGAATTTCAGTCTGGACGCCATAGACCGGGCGATGGATATGGTTTCGGAGAGAAGAAGCAGTCTGGGCGCTTCCACGAATGCTCTGCAGTATACCCGGAATTATAATAATTCTGCGGCGATCAACCAGCTTTCTTCCAGAAGCCGTCTGGAGGATCTGGACTTCCCCAAGGCGATTTCCAAGAAGAAGCAGGATGAAGTGATGGGGCAGTATCAGATGGCTATGCTTCGGAAACAGATGGAGCAGAAGAAGAAGTCCCATATGGCGTTGTTTTAATGTCGTGTAAGGCGGGCCTATTGATTTTTAGGGCTTTATCATGTATAATAAAGTAATTTTATTATAAATATTAAAGAAAAGAGGTAAAATGCGAGATGGCAGAGATCAACTTAAGCAAGTATG
This sequence comes from uncultured Bacteroides sp., assembly GCA_964625055.1. Classification (GTDB taxonomy): domain Bacteria; phylum Bacillota; class Clostridia; order Lachnospirales; family Lachnospiraceae; genus UBA3282. The sequence goes on from CAZUZZ010000032.1 coordinate 10,799, forward strand.
GCATCACCGGAACTACGGAAGTAGTACACAATCCTTCCTTTGATGTGTTGTTCGAGGAAGAGACCAAGGCTGGTCTGGAAGGTTATGAGAAAGGTCAGGTAACCGAGCTTGGCGCAGTGAACGTTATGACCGGTATCTACACAGGACGTTCCCCCAAAGATAAGTACATCGTAATGGATGCAAATTCCAAGGACACTGTATGGTGGACCTCCGATGAGTATAAGAACGACAACCATCCTATGACAGAGGATACATGGGCAACTGTAAAGGACATCGCAAAGAAGGAACTTTCCGATAAGAGACTTTTTGTTGTAGACGCATTCTGCGGTGCAAATAAAGATACTCGTATGGCTGTTCGTTTTATCATGGAAGTTGCCTGGCAGGCACACTTTATCAAGAATATGTTCATCCAGCCCAGCGATGAAGAGCTGGAGAGCTTTGAGCCTGATTTCGTTGTTTACAATGCTTCCAAGGCTAAGGTTGAGAATTACAAGGATCTGGGTCTGAATTCCGAGACCTGTGTAGCTTTCAACATCACAAGCCGTGAGCAGGTTATCATCAATACATGGTACGGCGGCGAGATGAAGAAGGGTATGTTCTCCATGATGAACTACTATCTGCCTTTGAAGGGCATTGCTTCCATGCACTGCTC
>CAZUZZ010000033.1:0-11220 GCA_964625055.1 uncultured Bacteroides sp.
GGGTTTTCCGTTTTATTGAACGCCTGGTATGTGGTGCCCTTTTTATATTTCTATTTTAATGAAGAACTCAACAAGGATGTGCTTCGCTGGAGCGGTTATTTTGAACAATCGATCAATCTTTCCAATATGACACAGTCCCTCAGTCTTTACAATAAGCAGTATTTTTCACTGGGACTTGCGCTGCTCGGCTGTCTGGGAATCGGCGTGATCTATTTGCTGTGTGAGCGGCGAGACAAGATGACGAGGGAGGATGGGTATCTGCTTTATCTTCTGGTGCTGGGCGTCTCACTGGTCTTTATGACAACGGGGTATTTCCCCAGCAGAGCGCTTATGGCGAACGGCCTTTTGGAAAACATTGCCACGATGCTGCAATTTCCTTGGCGGTTTTTAGGACCGGCCTCTGCCTGTATTCTCTTTGTGGGGGCGGCGGGCCTGGAGCGCTCGGAAATCCTGAAGCCCTACCGCAATGCGGTGTTTGCGCTTCTTGTAGGACTGAATCTGTTGATTGTGATCACAGTGCCCACGGACAACAGTCATATGCCTTATAAAAATGCGCAGGCCGTGGCGTCCAAGGGGCATGAGACCAAGCTGGGCACCAGTGTGGGGCTGTTTTATCCCCATGAGTGGCGGCTGAATGGTGCGGATGACAGTAAATTAACGACAAGCGTGGTGATTTCGGATATCGAGTCGGTCGTGGTGCGTGATTATCAGAAGAAAGGGACAAAGGCGGCGGTCTCCTACGTTTCTGATTCTGCTTCAGCATATCTGGAGCTGCCGGTGCAGAATTATCTGGGCTATCGTGCCAAGGATGAAAACGGGACGCCCGTGAAGATAGAAAAGGGAGAGGGCGGCCGTATGCGCTTTTTCCTGAAGGGAGACGGTGCGGAGCACCGGATCTATGTGCGGTACGGGCCGGTGGCCGGGTTTGTAGCTGCAAATGCGGTATCTGCGCTGACGATTCTTTTGTCTGTGCTGTGGCGGTTTTTGCCGGCGTTTCGGAGCGGAGAGCTTGGCCGGATGATTCGGCTGCGCCGGGAATCTGAAGCAGAGGAGATGGAGAAGTCGGATGAAGCTTAGTATCATAGTGCCGGTCTTCAATATGGCGGCGGAGCATAAACTGGAATATTGTCTGGATTCGCTGGTGTCACAGACTGTCGCAGACTATGAGATCATTGCGGTGGATGACTGCTCTACCGATGAATCATGGACGATATTACAGGTGTATGAAAAGCGTTTTCCCGAGAAGTTCCGTGCAGTACACTCGGAGGAGAACAGGCATCAGGGAGGTGCGAAGAATATAGGGTTAAAAATGGCGCAGGGAGACTGGATCGGGTTTATTGACAGTGACGACTGGATCACGCCGGATATGTATGAGCGTCTGCTCACAAGAGCGGAGGAGACGGGAGCCGATCTGGTGGGCTGCGATTATTGCCTCACTTCAGAACATTCGATGAAAGTGGGACAGGTGGTGCACAACAATAAGATGAGCCAGGCGGGGGTGCTGAACGATGAGAAGAGACGGAGCTTGATCTTGGACGGGGGAAGTTTGGTGGTGAAGATCTTTCGCCGTGATATGATCCTGAACAACGAGCTGTGGTTTCCGGAGCACATTTTTTATGAGGACAATGCTCTGGGCAATTCTTATCTCGTGCTGGCAAAGCATTTTGAGTATATTGAGGAGCCGTTGTATTATTATTATCAGCACGAATCCTCTACCGTTCATACTATTTCAAAGAAACGATGTGAAGATCGTATGGAAGCCGGCAGGCTGATGCTTGCGGAGGCCGAGCGGCATGATTTTTTAGACAGGTATCGTCCTGAATTGGAGTACAGCTTTACACTTCTTTTTTATGTGAATACGCTGTTTACCTATATGGCGGGGGTAAAGTGGACGAGCTGCCGTTTTGTAAAAGCGCTGGGGCAGGAGCTTAAGTGGCGTTTTCCTGATTTTCAAAACAATCCCTATTATTGTGAGCGCACTCATGAGGAAGAAAAAAAGCTGATCCGTATGCAGATGAGATCTACGCTTTTGTTTGTGGGATATTATAAACTGTTGTGGACCTATCGCAATCTGAGAAAGAAATGGAGCAGGAGAGGGGAGTAGGCATGGAGATCGGAAGTATCTATGAAGTGGATCCCGATGTGACCGGGAAGTGTGTGAAAGCAGAAACGCTGCACCTGGATCATGTGGAGAAATATGGTAAAAAACATAAATGCTTTACGGCTTCCGGCAGAGAAGCTATTGAACTTGCCCTGATCAGTCTGGAACGGGAGAGACCGGATGTGCCAAAGCGGTGTCTGATGCCGGCTTATATGTGCGACTCGGTGTTTCAGCCATTTCGCCACAGGGGATGGGAGCTCATCTTTTATGCGGTAGACAGCGGACTCGAATCGACCGGTGAAATACTTTTTCAGCTAATTCTGGAAACGAATCCGGGACTTATTTTTGTTCACTCATACTACGGAACAGATACCTTCGGCGATCTGCGGGCACAGCTTCCGGTGTTCAGAAAGAGCGGTGTTTTTGTGATGGAGGATGTAACCCAGTCCTACTATCTGGAAGCGGCGGGACAGGAAGCGGATTTTGTAGTGGGAAGTCTGCGTAAATGGTATCCGGTTCCCGATGGCGGATTTGTGGTCTCTGATCTGCCGTTGGCAGAGGATGTTTTGTGTGACGGAGAGGCATACGCAGAGGAGAGGCTTAAGCCCTTGATTCAAAAATGGGAGTATCTGCAAGGTGTGGAAGTTCTGGCTGAGAACAGTAAAGAGTCTTTTTTGCAGAAGAACCGATCTCTGGAGGAGGCGTTGGACCGCTATGAAGGGGTGCGCCGAATGTCCGGTGTATCTGCCGCGATCCTCTCTGAGACGGATGAGGAGGAGGCGAGACAAAAAAGAGCGGAGAACCAGAGCTTTTTATATGATAAGATGATAGGCATGAAAAGGCTGCGTCCGGTTCTGGTCATGCAGGGAGTGGAAGCGCCGCTCTATCTGCCTGTCTATGCGAAGGAAAGGGAGGATCTGCAGAGGTTTTTGACGGAACATGATATCTATGCTCCGGTGCTCTGGCCGGTGAGCGAGGACACTCCCGATTTTTTTGAAGGTGACGAAGAATATATTTATGAGCATTTGCTGGCGATTCCCATTGACCAGCGCTACGGCATCCGGGAGATGGAACGCATCGCGCAGGTGCTCTCTGCATACGAAGAGCAGCCTGTGATCGGGATCCGTGCGGATGCGAATGACACGGTTGCCACAGGGCATATCATGCGCTGTATCACCATTGCGGATCAGCTGCGGAAGAAGGGATGCCGGGTCTTGTTCTTTACGGCTGACGAAGGAGCAGGGAAGATGTTGTCTGCGGCAGGAATGGAGCAGGTCTGCCTGCATACGCAGTGGAATCAGATGGAAGGAGAGATTCCCAGACTGCGCAAGATGTTGTCTCTGTCGGGGATTCGGACGCTTTTGGTGGATTCCTATCAGGTGACACCCGCCTATTTCGAGGGACTGCGGGATGTGGCGCAGCTTATCTGGATCGATGATTGTTTCGATGTGGTCTGTCCGGTGAATGTTTTGATCAATTATAATGCGTATCATGTGCGTTTCCCATATAAAGAGACTTACGGCGAAAAGACAAAGCTTCTCCTGGGATCTGACTATGTGCCTTTGCGGGAGGAGTTTGGAAGAAAAACACTTGCGGACTCCCGGTCAGAGAATGGAGATTTTTCTGTGCTTCTTTCCAGCGGCGGCGGGGACGCTCAGGATGCGCTTCTGGGGATCTTACAGAGAGCCGTGGAGACAGAGGGACTGGAAAAGGTTGTTTTCCACACGGTAGCCGGCAGCAGACATCCCAGAGAACGGGAGCTTGTCTCCTTCGCTGAGAAGCATTCCAACGTGAAGCTTTATCAGCCCTGTCGGGACATGGCGGGCCTGATGGCAGTGTGTGACGGGGCAGTGTCAGCGGCGGGAACGATGTTGTTTGAGTTGAGCGCTATGCAGGTGCCCACGGTATTCTATGTGACGGCGGACAATCAGCGCTACGACAAGGATTTCTTTGCAGAGCAGGAGCGTATGCTCTTCGCGGGCGATATCCGGCAGGACAGAGAGGCTTGCATTGACGCCGTGTGTGACGGGATCAGGAGATTGGTCACGGATGTATCGCTGCGGGAGCGCATGAAGGAAAAGCTTGCCGAGGTCACGGATGGACGAGGTGCAGAACGGATCGCGGAGGAGATATGTGCGTGCATGAAAGATTGACTGTGACAGTCATTTGGAGGAGCCGATGAATGCAATAGCAATTATAACGGCCCGGGGCGGCAGCAAGCGGATCCCGGGGAAGAATGTGAAAGAGTTTATGGGAAAGCCCATGCTGACTTATGCTATCGAGGCGGCGCTTGAGGCGGGCATTTTCCGGGAGGTCATGGTGTCCACCGACGATGAGGAGATCGCGCGGATCGCGCGGGGGGCAGGGGCGGCAGTGCCCTTTATGAGAAGCGAGGCTGCGTCGGGAGACTTTGCCACCACGGACGATGTGCTTATGGAGGTGCTTCAGACCTACGAAAAACGTGGGGAACTTTTCGACTATATGGCCTGTATCTATCCAACCGCGCCTTTTGTGACGGCCGGGAAACTGCGGGAGGCCATGGATATTCTGATCGAGAAGGATGCTTCGGGCGTGATGCCGGTGGTGCGGTTCTCCTTTCCGCCTCAGCGGGGCATGGCGATCCGGGAGGGGAAGCTTGCGTACTGCTATCCTGAAAATGCCATGAAGCGCTCTCAGGATCTGGAGCCCATGTATCACGACAGCGGACAGTTTTACTGCTATCACGTTGCACGCTATCGCGCCTGCAGAGGGGATCTGCCGGACGGATATCTGCCCATCATTGTGCCGGAGACGGAAGTGCAGGATATCGATAATCCGTCGGACTGGGAGCTGGCGGAGATAAAGTATAGGATGATGACAGAAGCGGCAGGGCGGCAGATGCAGTAGAGAGCAGAACGGAGGCGTTCATGAGAGAGAAAATACAAATTGGGAACCGTTATGTGGGGGCGGGAGAACCGGCTTTCATTGTGGCAGAAATGTCGGCCAACCATCTACAGGATAAAAAAAGAGCCGAAGAGATCATCAGAGCGGCTCATGAGGCGGGAGCCGATGCAGTCAAGCTCCAGACCTACACAGCAGATACGATCACAATGGACTGTGACAATGAATATTTTCAGATCACGCAGGGTACGATCTGGGACGGCAGGACCTGTTATGATTTATTTAAAGAGGCATACACGCCATGGGAGTGGCAGCCGGATCTTATGAAGCTTGCCAACGATCTGGGGATGGAGTGTTTTTCCGCTCCATTTGACTTCACGGCGGTGGACTTTATGGAGGAGATGAAGATGCCCGCCTATAAGATCGCTTCCCCTGAAATTTGGGATATCCCCCTGATCCGTAAGATCGCGAGGTTGGGAAAGCCGATCATCATGGCGACAGGACTTGCGTATCTGGAGGATATTGAGAGGGCGGTGAGAACGTGCAGGGAGGAAGGGAATGAGCAGATTATACTTCTGAAATGCACCGCTACTTATCCAACGCCCTATGAGGATATGAATCTCAAAGTAATTCCCCATATGGCTGAGACTTTTGATTGTCTGACGGGGCTTTCCGATCACAGCATGGGGTCAGCTGTGCCGGTGGCCGGTGCGGCGCTGGGCGCTGTGATGGTGGAGAAGCACCTTACCCTGTCCCGGGCGGACGGCGGCCCGGACGGGGCATTTTCCATGGAGCCTGCGGAATTTAAGCGGATGGTGGATGAGATCCGCATTGTGGAGAAGGCTTTGGGGAAGGTCACCTACCGTTTGACCGAGAAGCAGGAGAAGAGCCGGGAGGAGGGCCGATCCCTGTTTGTGACGGCGGACATGAAAAAGGGAGATATTTTCACAGCGGAAAATATGCGGTCTATCAGACCTGCTTTTGGTATGGCACCGAGGTACTATGAGGAGATATTGGGGAAACGGGCGAGATGTGATATTGCCCGTGGGACACCGATGGACTGGAAGTATGTAGAATAAGCTCTGATGGCTGAGGTAGCGGATTTAATGGAAAAAACCGAAGTGAATGAGAAACAGAAAAAAATGATGATCCTGGGGGCCAGCGCCCTGCAGGTGCCTGCCATTGAGAAGGCAAAGGCGCTGGGCTACCGGGTGATACTGGTAGATTATGATGAAAATGCGGTGGGGTTTGCCCTGGCAGATGAAAAGCTGGTGGTGAGCACGCTGGATCAGGAGGAGGTCTACAGGCAGGCGCTGCGTTTACAGCCCGATGTGGTCCTTACCTCTACCAGCGACGGCCCTGTGCGGACGGCGGCCTATGTCAATGAAAAGCTGGGGAAACAGCCGGATCTGTCCTATGAGAATGCTCTCTGTGCCACTATCAAGGATAAAATGAGAGACCGCTTACAAAAGTGTGGCGTGCCGATACCGGAATATTATGTTGCCGGAGATTATGAGGCATTTTCGGATGCGGTGGACAGTCTGGATGGTCACTGTATCGTGAAGCCGGCGGACAATGCGGGAAGCCGCGGCGTGGTACTTTTTGAGTGCGGGCTGTCGAGAGTAGATCAACTTCTTCAATTAAAACAAAAGACATATGAGTACAGCAAAAGTAACTCCCGAAATGGCACGGTTCTGGTGGAAGAATTTATGCAGGGCCCGGAGGTGAGCGTGGAGGCTATGGTGGTGGAGGGTGAACCGCATATTCTCTCGATCACGGACAAGTATATCACGCCACCGCCTTATTTTGTGGAGCTCGCCCACTGTGAGCCAAGCCGATTGGACGGGGAGACGCAGGAGCAGATACGGAAGGTGGCAGCGCAGGCGATAAAAGCCATCGGTATTGAAAATGCGCCTGCCCATGTGGAGATCAAGGTAACCGAAGAAGGGCCTAAGATCGTGGAACTGGCCGCCAGACTCGGCGGTGATTTCATCACCTCCAAACTGGTGCCTTTGTCTACGGGGATCGATATGGTGGGAGCTTCCGTTCTTTTGGCGACAGGAGAGAAACCGGATCTGATACCTGAGTGGCAGCGCGGCGCAGCCATTCATTTCATTCATGCACCAGAGGAGTTGGAAGGTGTGCTTGCGGAGATTTCTGTACCGGAGATGTTGTACCAGGAAGAAGGCATGGAGGAAATCGTGATCTACAAAAGGCCGGGGGATGCGGTGTGCGGCACCCGTTCCAGCAACGACAGGCTGGGTCATGTGATCACGGTGGGAGCGACGGCGGAGGAAGCCATGGAGCGGGGAAAACAGGCATTGTCCCGGATCCGGGTGGAGGTGCGATGAAGGATAGAATTTACGTCTGCCACACCTATTATCATGTATATGTGGCGTGTTTAAAAGAATTGAATCTGGAGCAGAGTAAGCGGGGAAATGCGACCCTGGTGCTGAGTACCATGTCCAATGACTTCGGCGATCTGAAGGAGCGGGCTGAAGCCTGCGGGCTCTTTGAAGCAGTGTATATGTTTGAGGAGAAAGAGGATGTGAATTTTCCTGAGATCATGAAATATCACATCGACAGAGGCAATCTGGTTCTGAATCTGCTGACCCGTATCCGTTACACCAAACTGCTAGGGAAAGCGCAGCAGCCCTATGTGCCGGTGGATTTTAAGGAGTATGGGGACGTCTATGTATTCTGTGATTCAGACCCCATAGGTTATTACCTGAGCTGGCGCAGGATTCCCTACCATGCGTTGGAGGACGGGCTTGATTGTATCAGCACCTATGACACCGCCCGCTATGACAACAGGGGGCATTTTAAGCTGAAGGCATATCTGGCGTCCTTAAACCTGATCTTTATTCAGAATGGCTGGGCGAAATACTGTCTGGATATGGAGGTCAATGATATTTCCGTCCTGCCGTATCCCTGTCCGAAATATATTGAGAAACCCAGAAAGGAACTGACAGAGAATCTTTCCGGGGAGGACAAAGCCCTTTTGGTACGGCTGTTTATTGCGAATATTGAGGAGATCAAAAGCAAGCTGGCAACGGGCCGGGATAAGGTACTGCTTTTGACGGAGCCGCTGTGTGAGCTGGATGTGCGGGAGCAGATATTCCGGGACTGCATCGAGCAGTATGGGCAGATAGCAGGGACGGAGTCGGTGATCCTGATCAAGCCTCATCCCAGAGATGTGCTGGATTACGAGGCGGTTTTCCCGGAGCACATTATACTGGATAAAAAATTCCCCATGGAGGTCCTCAATTATATTGAGGGACTTACCTTTCGCCGGGTGATCTCTGTCTTTACGGTGGTACACGCCATTCGTTTTGCCGAGGAGATCGTCTATCTGGGAGAAGATTTTATGGATCACTATGAGGATCCCAAGCTGCATCGGCAGAATGAGGAGATCTAGTCCGGCCGGAGAATGGCGTGCGCGGAACAGTCACCGAATTTGCGTGAAATACACACTTGTGGTAAGATATTCCTGTTGTGCGGATAGGAAACGAGAAGGAAACGGATCATGCTTAGAATTTTAAAGAAAATGAATGTTCTGCTGGACGCGAAGCAGAAACGTGCCATGATAGCGCTTATCATTATGATGCTCATCGGCGGTGTGCTGGAGAGTCTGGGTGTTTCCATGCTTGTACCTATTGTGACAGTGGTGATGGATCCGGAGGCAGTGCAGGACAGCGAACTGCTCTCTTCTGTCTATGAGCTGCTCGGAATGCACAGCAATGCGGAATTTGCCATGTTTCTGCTTTTGGCCTTTGTGGGTATGACGGTGATCAAAAACGTTTATCTCTTCTTCCAGCAGAAGGTGCAGCTCCGGTTCGTGTACACGAATCAGTTTGCCACCTCCAGGCGGATGATGATCAATTTCATGCAGAGACCTTACGAGTATTATTTGAATGCAGATACGTCTGTAATTCAACGAAATATCACTTCCGATGTAAACAATATGTATGGATTGATCCTGAGCTGTCTGCAGCTGTTCAGTGAGTGTATCGTTTTTGTCTGTCTGGTAGTGGCGTTGTTTATCTATTCGGACGCCATGATGATCGTCACGGTGGCGGCGCTCATGGTGATCCTTCTTCTGGTGATCAAAAAGATTTTGAAGCCTATTATGATCAAGGCGGGACAGGACAACCAGGATTACTACAGCGGTCTGTATAAGTGGATCGAGCAGTCGGTGATGGGCATCAAGGAGATCAAGATCGGCTGCAAAGAAAACTATTTTATTAACGGATATGCCGAATGCGGGGCGGGCTATGTCAACTCCGTGCAAAAATATAATCTGTTTAACGCAACGCCAAGACTTTTGATCGAGACTGTGTGTATCGCGGGTATGGTGGGGTATTTTGTGCTCTCCATCGGGCAGGGAACACAGGTGAAGGATCTGGTGCCCCAGCTCTCGGCATTGGCGGCGGCGGCAGCCATGCGGCTTCTCCCCAGTGTCAACCGGATCAACAATTACCAGACATCGATCTCCTATTTTGAGCCTTTCTTTATGGGTGTCAGTGATAATCTGCAGGAGGAGATTCACGACGGTAAAGTGACCTATGATGCGGAAGTCTACAGACAGAAGCAGAGTGTCGAGAAACTGCCGTTACAAAAAGAGATCCGGCTGGAGAATATCACCTACAAGTATCCGAACACGGAGAAATGGATCTTTGACCACGCGGATATGCAGATCCCGATCGGTTCCTCGGTGGGTATCGTGGGTACCACGGGAGCGGGAAAGACAACGATCGTGGATATTCTGTTAGGACTTTTACAGATGGAGAGCGGACGAATTCTGGCGGACGATGTGGATGTCAGCGGGCACTACGAAGGGTGGCTTAAAAACATCGGCTATATTCCGCAGACCATCTTTATGCTGGATGACTCTATCCGCAGGAATGTGGCCTTCGGCGTACCGGAGGAGGAGATTGACGAGAAAAAGGTCTGGCGCGCTCTGGAGGAGGCGGCTCTCGATGATTTCGTGAGAAGTCTGCCGGAGGGGATCGAGACTGGGATCGGCGAGCGGGGCATCCGTATATCCGGCGGTCAAAGACAGCGTATCAGTATTGCCAGGGCGCTCTATGAGGATCCGGAAGTGCTTGTGCTGGATGAGGCCACCTCGGCTCTTGACAATGAGACGGAGGCGGCTATCATGGATTCCATCAACAGACTGCATGGCAGAAAGACGCTCGTTATCATTGCTCACAGACTGCAGACGATCGAAAAATGTGATATGGTCTATCGTGTCGATGCGGGGAAAATTTCCCGGGAGCGGTAGACGGATATAGAGGAGAAAAGAATGAAGAAGCTATGGGATTTCGGCTGGGGATTGTATAAGAAGCATGAGGAGGGGATCAACTATCTGATCTTCGGGTTCCTTGCCTTCGTTTTGAATTATATTCTGTATTTTGTGTTTGCGGACGCGATGCAGATGCATTATATGGCGGCCACGGTATTGTCCTGGGTGCTCACAGTGGTATTCGCCTACTGGACGAACAGAACCTTTGTATTTAAGAGCCAGAATAAGGATACCGGATCTGTCGTCAAAGAGTTTGTTTCCTTTATCGGTGCACGGATCGCTACAGAGGTGTTGGAGCTGGTGCTGATGTATGTGATGGTGGATCTGTTGTCCATCAATGATAAGATCTCCAAGCTCGTCTGCCAGGCGCTGGTGATCCTGGCAAACTATGTGCTCAGCAAGATCTGGATCTTCAAGAAATCCGATGGCGATGCAGAGGAAGGGGAAACGCATGGAAACGGGAAGTAAGAGACAGGCTAATTTTGAATTACTGCGGATCGTGGCGATGCTTATGATCATCTCCCTTCACTATCTGGTGAAGGGCTGGGTTGCCACGCCGTTTCCCTTTACGGTAAAAGATCATCCCGTCGGCGTTTTTGCATGGCTGATCGAGGCGTTTTGTATTGTGGCGGTAAACTGCTATGTTCTGATCAGCGGATATTTTCTTGTGGAATCTGCGTGGAAGCCGGGAAGGGTGGTATCCCTGCTTTCTCAGGTTCTTTTTTATTCTCTGCTGATTCCGGTATTTCTTCTTTTGACCGGGGTGGTTTCCGGTGGGGATCTTGATGTTTATGACTGGATCGGTTTTCTATTTCCTTTTGGGACGGAACACTATTGGTTTGCCACAGCGTATCTTGTCATGTATCTGTTTGCGCCTTTTCTGTCGGCGGGCATAGAAAAGATGAAGAAGAGGGATCTGCAGATACTTATGGCA
>CAZUZZ010000034.1:0-10865 GCA_964625055.1 uncultured Bacteroides sp.
TGATTGACACAAGCCAGGACAGCGGACTTACCTTCCGTCCGCTTACACCAAGACTTGAAACGAATATATATCTGATCTGGAAAAAATATCAAGTGTTTACACCTATTGCGGAACGATTGCTTAAAAACCTAAAAAATAGTTTTAGTAACGAAAGGGAGAAATGAAACCGTTTTTGAAAATATCCTACATCAGTAGTATTATTCTTTTATTCTGTCAAGTTCTGTTAGATTAACACCTAATGCTGACAACGTAACTTTTAATTCAATATATCGTTTATACATAGAATCATATGTTTCGGGATTGGTTTCTTTAACTGGAATCATCCAATCCTGGAGCCGTGAAAATTCAGTAACATAATCTTTTATGATATCTGCACCGCTCGGCATATAATCACCATCCTTTTCATTTTTATTATTAAAGTATTACACTATAAGTATAGCAAATATTATCCAAGGTGTAAACGCTAAACTCAGCATCTGCTTTTGCTGTGCTGCGAGTTTTACAAGTATTTCCCACACGACTATCCGTTATGTTCCGCCGTGGAGAGAAGCTGAAGCGGCTCCTCCCGCAGGTTCCTGTAGATCCCCGTCAGTGCTGCGGTAAACGTAAACAAAAAGACCAGACCTCCCGCCGCTGCCGTCACCCGCATATCCGGCTGTGTCAGATAGGCGACCTCCTCCCGGTTCTCGCTCTCCGTCTGCAAAGCGCCGTTGCTGTAACGGGTGTCGTACTCCTGCGTCTGTAACATCTGCTGCGCCGCCCGTCTGGCAAAAAGCTGTCCCGCAAAAGCGCCCGCAGTGCAGCCCGTAAGCGCAATGACCAGAATGCCGGTGAGCAGGGATACCGCACACTGTCTCCTTTTCATACCCAGACAACGCTCAATGGCCGTCCGCTTTTTCTGTTTCGTGATAAAGAGATGGCAGAAAAAGATCACGATACAGACGGCGCTGACCGCTCCCGTTGCAAGCAGAAGCAATGACATTCGCTCCATGGACTGTAGGCCCTCCTCCAGCTCACAGAAGCCCCCGTCGTAAAAACTGATATCCACATAGCCGACTCCCTGCTCCTCCCACTGCGCCTTAAAATTCTCCAGACTCTCCTTGCCGTTTTCAATGCGGAAGGCGGTGGTATACCCCATCATGGGCCCATAGGCGGCAATATTGTTTTCATTGCTGTTCTTGATGGAGGCGGTGGGAATGAATATCTCGTTTCTGTCAAGCAGATAGCCATAGCCTCTGTTGCCGCCTGCCACGGTTGTATAGATCCCCTTGATCTGATAATCTGCCTCCTCAAAGACCTCATAGTTTTCTCCCGCCGCATTCAGCCCCCATAAAAGACCGCCTCCATAGGCTGATTCGGCATAGTTGGCATAGCGCAGCGCCAGATGCACACTGTCTCCCACCTTAAGCTTATTTCTGCGGGCAAAGCCTTCCGATACCAGACACACCCGGTTTCCCTGCTGATAATCCTCCTCGGAAAAAACCTCTCCCTCCGCCACATAGGCCTCCTTGGCGTAAAAAGCCATGATCAGGTTCAGATCCTCCGTGGCCGTCACAGGCAGGGACTCATAGTACAGCCGAAACTCCTCGCACAAAGAAAGCCACGCCTTGCCCCTCTCTGTCTCCCAGAAGCCCGGTGTCACTTCCTCCACAGCTGCGCCTGTCAAATCGGTAGGCAGCCGGTTCCCGTCCTGATCTGTCTGGGTAGAGTAAGGTCCCCCGAGGGGCACCATTTCCATTTTGTTATAGACATTGTCATCCTCCGCCTGTACCCAATCATGGGCATAATTATAGTCCAATATCATCACATAGGTCTTGTCCTTATACAGCTTCTGGGGATGCTCCTCGTAATGATCGCAGAAATAAAAGGTGGGCATACTGACCCGATAAGGGGCGAAGAGCATATCTTTCATTTCCATCTTCACCCGCTCTGAGGGAATGCAATCCTCCACGGGGGACGCCTCCACGATCATCATAAACCACATCCCCTCAATCGGCTCTCTCAGCTCATACTCCGACGCCACCGCGCTGTAATAAGCCCGCTGCTCCGGCCCGCTCAGATACTCGACCCCCTCCAGATCCAGCACAGAGAGAGGAATCGTATCCCCGTATATCTGACTGTTGTAATACCGATACTCTTTCTTGTTCGCAGACCAGACCCCGTTCTCCACCGTTCTCTCCGGTCGCTGCTCCACCGTGCCGATGGTCACGAAAATATCCTCAAACCGCTCCATATTGGCGCTGCAGAGCCGCCAGAGACTGCCGCCCGCACTGACCAGAGCCACCGTGAAGGCAAGAAGCAGTAAAAAGAGAACCGTCTTCACCGGGGTTCGCAAAAGTCTGATCATGCTATTTCGTAAATTCGCCATATCCCGCTCCTTTTCCTACAGGACGCTCAGCCGTCCGTCCTCCATCTGATAACGGTGATCCGCCGCCTCCGCCACCTTTTCGTTGTGGGTGATTACGATCACCGTATACCCCGCCTCATGGGCGATCCGATACAGTATCTCCACGATCCTTCTCTCGTTCTCCGAATCCAGATTCCCGGTAGGTTCATCCGCCAGCAGAATCTTACCGTCCACCGCAAGGGCTCTGGCTATGGCCACCCTCTGCTGCTCACCGCCGCTCATCATCTTGGGAAACTGCCCGCAGATGGTCTCAGGAAGCCCCACTTGTAAGAGAAGCTCCTTTGCCCGTTTCGCTGCCTGTTTTCTCTTCATTCCCTTAAGCTCCATGGGATACATCACGTTCTCCTGAGCCGTGAGCAGAGGAAACAGGTGAAATGCCTGGTACACCACACTGGCCGTATCCCGGCGGTAGCTGTCCCGGTCCATGGTCTTTAAATCTGTTCCCTCCACATAAACACTGCCCCCGGTAGGCAGATCCAGCCCAGCCAGCAGGGAAAGCAGGGTGCTCTTGCCGCTGCCTGATTTTCCCACAATGGCATACATGAACCCATCTTCAAAGCTGCAGCTCACATCCTTAAGTGCCTCCACACTCTGGTATTTGGTGCGGTAGGTATAATTTACGTGCTCCACTCTCACGGTCTCCATAAATTCTCCTTTCCATTACGTTACTGTACTTTACTATAAATTTTAATTGTTTGTAGTCAACAGTTCTATCACGCTAAGGCTGTGCAGGGCAAGAAGCGCCACCACCGTTCCCGCCAGAAAAGCGGCAAAAAACAGCGCTCCCGCCAAAGCCAAAACCGCAGGGGCCGTAGAGAAAAACAGGCCCGCCGCCAGACTTCCCAAAACTCCTGCCGCCGCCTCCAACAATATCGTCTCTCCCAAAAACAGAACAAAGCTCCTGCTCCTCCCCGTTCCCAGGGAACGCATGAGGGCATATTCCTCCCGCCTGCCCTGAATCGAGAGATAGCTGCAGATATAACCGATAAAGAAAATGATCACCGTAAGAAAGGGCAGCATCCCCCGAAGAAGCGCCAGATTTTCATTGAGTGTCCTGACCGAGCGTATGAAATCCTGATCCATGATCGTCAGTGCGGCGCCCTCGTAGTGAAACTCCGCCCGCGTTATCACGTCAAGAAATCCCAGGTCACTCATCTGCTCTTTACATTCATTCAACAAAAATGGATCCCTCACCACAAAGGAGCCGGAGTCCGCCCAAAACTCGATACCTTGGCTCTGATAGGCCTCCCGCACACAGTTAAGGGGCAAAATCACCTCCGCCGGCACCCAGCTTCCCAGATACTCCCCGATCTGCACGGATCCTACGATACGGTAGGTGTCCGTCACCAGCGGGTCGATCAGCACCTCGCTGCCGTCTCCCTTTACATGATAATAATATGTAGTTAACATAACATCATCCCCGAAAGAAAGACCCTCCTGCTTCATCAGGTCGGCATCCATGATACAGACCTTCTCTGCCGTCTCCAAAATACCGGCGTCTACGCCCTCCAGATAAGTGATCTCCTCCGCCTTTAATCCGGGTACGCCGCCCACCGCATTCATTCCCACACCGTAGTAATTCAGCTTTTTCTGATATTCCTCTCTGGAAAACTCTCCGAAGCCCCATTTCAGCCGCACGGAAAACACCGGATCCTGTACATACTCGGAGGTCAGGATGCCGTTCATCCGATCCTCTCTGATCTTCAGCCCTTCGGTCATGGAACCGTTCAGATTACTGATCCTGGCAGTGATCTTCATCACCTCCGGCAGCCGTTCAAGCTGCCACTTCGTACTGTCCAGGTTTCCCGCATACACCGCCAGAAGAAACACCGTCAGCACACCGATCAGCAAGTAGAGCAGGCTCTTGTATTGATGGCGCGCGAGATTCCTCGCGGTCTGTCTGACAAAAAAACTCATTCTCACTTCCCCCATTTTCCCCAGACGTGTGCAAGCTCTGCGTAGCACTTTCCGTCCTCCTTGGTCAGCGTCAGGTCATATGCGCCGACCTGCTCCAATTTATCATTCACGATCCAGATCCGAAACGAACCCTGCATGACTCTGCCCACATCCTCCGTCCGCTCCGGTGCCACCTGCCATTCAATCACATCCGTACTTCCCTCCCCTGCCCAGATAAAATCGTCTCTTAAGATGACACTCTGCTGCGCATAACGATAGTTTTCCGGCACCTCCACCCGAAAGGTACATTTATATGGATAATAATTACACCACCCAAACTCATTAAAAGGCTCGATTCCCTCACTCTCCTCGATAATCTGATAAGGCTCCTTCTTCAGCAGGATCCGTTCCCCTTCTTTCAATTTCTGCCAACCGTGATCCTCCGTGGCCGCATAGACCACAACCTCTTCTCCAAACAGCCTCTGCGTACCGCCAAACCCCAGCAGACATACCAGCATACAAGCTGCCAGAACCGCCGCAGGCACCCGCACGGACAGTCTCTTCCTGCTTACTTTTTTCGCTTTTACCCCTTCCAGAATACGCTCCTGCATAGCTCTGTCCGGCACGATCTGTGCCGCCGCTTTTTCCAGCCGCTCTTCTATTCTGTCTTCCATAACGCACCCTCCTTCTTCAAGATCTCGCCCAGCTTATTCCGTCCCCGCTCCAGCCGCTTCCTGACGGTGGCCTCCGACAGCGTAAGCATTTTCGCGATCTCCTTGCCCTGATAGCCTTCTATATAATGTAACAGCAGGATCTCCCTGTACTTCTCGGGCAACAGCAGCAAACTGTCCATCAGCTCCGTGTCCTCTCTCGTTTCATAATACCGGGAGAGCTGCTCCACGGAAATCTTCGGGTGATTGCGGTAAAACCGCAGCCTGTTTTTACAGAGGTTGATCGTCACCCGGATCAGCCACGCTTTTCTGTATTCTTCTGCCTCAAAGTTCTTCCTGCACTCCATATATTTGATCAGGGCATCCTGCACGATATCCTCGGCGTCGAAGGCGTTTTTCATCATCACAAAGGCAATACGGTAAAGCATATTGCCGTATGCAAAAAATACCTCCTCCACGCTCCGGTCCACCCCGTCTCTCATTTCATTCAATTTATCACCGCCTCATAAGGAGAATGAAATTTATCTTCAAAAATTCTGTATCGTTGTCTTATATCCATAAAACACCTGACAGGCCGCAAATGTGACAACGCTTCCTACATTTTTATAAATTATTTTTCCTGATCCAAATCCGGCCATCAATCCGCCGCACCATTTCTCTTCCGATACTCCTTCGGAGAGCAGCCCACCTTCTTTAAAAACTGCCTGTTAAAGTTGGAAAGATTACTGTAACCGCAGGCAAAGGCGATATCCGCGATCTGGTCATTGCCATCGCTTAAGGCCTCGCAGGCCGCATTGATCCGAAGCTGAGAGAGATGTTCAATAGCGCCGATCCCTACCGCCTTCTTAAAGCACCTCATAAAATGGCTCTTGCTCAGATGCACCAGCTCCGCAAGCTGCTCTACCGTGATATCCTCACGAAATCGGTTTGCCATATATTCTAACGCCGGACGGATGGTCTCTGTCTCATTACCGCCACCCTCTTTTTCAAAGACAATATCGCCGCTCTCCTCCAGAAGCCAGATCAGACGCATCAGTTCGCTTTTTAAAAGCAGATCCATTCTGGCGGAATTATCCCGCACACAGGAGAATATCCGCCCCACCAGGGCGTGAAGTTCCTCATAATCCTCTGTTTCCTTCCGAATACAGACATTCATTCGCATATACCCCTTTAAAATAGGACGGATACATTCATGGGTACTGCGGTCACCGCTGCCCGCCCCAACCATCACCGGGCTGAATACGAGTGCATCATAGATCAGCTCCTGCTCCCCGCAGGTGTATGCCGCATGAAGCATATTGGGCGGTATGAGCAGCAGCTCTCCCTCTCCCGCCTCATATTTGCGGCTGCCGCATATAAATTCTCCTCTTCCCCGCAAAATATGTATCAGTTCAAATTCATTGTGCCAATGCATGGGCACACTCATAAACCATTCCGGAATCCTGCACTCATAATAGCTGTAGGGAATCCATGTAGTGCTGTGCTGTCTCTTCTCCTGTGTTTCACTGTTAGGTATCATGTTTATGCCCTCCGTTTGATACTATAATACCAGTATGGAGCAGTATTTTAATAGTTTTTTCTGTCTTATAATAGTATTATACTATTACAAGCCTCATTGCTCAATTGTTTTAAACATAGAGGCAATATGCCGCATAAAGAACAAATTTTTAAAAATACGGCAGAGAATATCATCCAAAAACAGGAGGCATACTATGAGATTTGAAAAAGAAAACGGCGCGCTCGTGTGCCGCCGTCTGGGAGAAACTCTTCGGATCGAAGCCTGGGGAAAGGACGCCTTCCGTGTCCGCGCCACCATGGCGTCCGGCTTTTCCGGAAACGACTGGGCGTTGACCGAATCAGTCGAAAAACATGACACACAGATTCTGATCGAGGAGGAAGATCACTGGGTCGGGGACGGCACCATAGACAAGCGGGAAATCGCCTCCATCACAAATGGACGTCTCAAGGCAGTGGTGAATTTCGCGGGCGTCCTCTCCTTTTATCGAGATGACAAACTGATCCTGCGGGAATATTTCAGAAACTATGATGGAACCTTGTCCAAAGAAAGCCGCTGCCTGAAGATGGTGAGCCGCGAGTGGAAAGGCGTTATCGGCGGCAGCGAATATTCCCTGCGCCTGAAATTTGAGAGCGATCCCACCGAAAAGATATTTGGTATGGGACAGTATCAGCAAAACTGCATGGACCTGAAAGGCTGCGTGCTGGATCTGGAACAGCGCAACTCCCAGATCTCCGTTCCCTTCGCGGTCTCCTCACTGGGCTATGGCTTCTTGTGGAACAATCCCGCCGTGGGACGTGTGACCTTCGGCAAAAACTATACCGAATGGACAGCGCCAGCCACCAAGGAGATGGATTACTGGATCACCGTGGCGGATACGCCGAAACAGATGCTGGAAAACTATACCGCCGTGACGGGGCGTGCCGAAATGTTCCCCGAGGATCTGATGGGGCTGTGGCAGTGCAAGCTGCGCTACCGCACACAGGATGAGGTCTTAAGCGTGGCACGTCAGTATCAGAAGGAGGGCATCAAGATCGACCAGATCGTCATCGATTTCTTCCACTGGACCCTGCAGGGCGACTGGAAATTCGACAAGCAATACTGGCCAGATCCAAAAGCCATGGTGGACGAGCTGCACAGTATGGGTATCAAGGTAATCGTATCTGTATGGCCCTCTGTGGACCGCAAGAGCGAAAATTTCGGTCCTATGACGGAGCGCGGACTTCTCATCAGAACAGAGCGCGGCGCGGCGCAGACCTACGACTATCAGGGCGACTGTGTAGAGATCGACCCCTTTAACCCGGAAACCCGGAAATACATATGGGAAGTGTGTAAGAAAAACTACTACGACTATGGCATCGACGCCTTCTGGCTGGATAACTCCGAACCGGATTACGGCGTGTACGATTTTGAGAACTACCGCTACTGCGACGGGCCGGCTCTCGCCTTAAGCAACCTCTATCCCCAGATGTTCAGCCGCGCCTTCTACGATGAGATGGTGAAGCAAACAAAAGGCACTGTGGTCAACCTGCTGCGCTCCGGCTGGGCCGGTTCTCAGAAATACGGAAACGTGATCTGGTCCGGCGACATACCCAGCACCTTTGAAGCCTTCGCCGATCAGATCCAGGGCGGTTTAAACATGGGACTTGCCGGCATTCCCTGGTGGACGACAGATATCGGCGGCTTCATGACAGATGATGTGAACGATCCGGATTTCCGCCAGCTGCTGATCCGCTGGTATCAGTTCGCGGTCTACTCTCCCGTCCTGCGTATGCACGGCGACAGAGGACCTTACAACATTCCGCCTCTGGATGAGAGAGACTGGGGCGGCGGCTATCTCCATACAGGCCAGCCCAACGAGCTGTGGAGCTACGGGGAAGACAACTACGCTATTATGCGAAACTACTACGATATCCGCATCTCCCTGCACGATTATATTAAAAAGCTGTACGAGGAAGCCCACACAAACGGTTCTCCCCTTCTGCGTGCCATGTTCTATGAGTTTCCGGAGGATACGAAGTGCTGGGAATTACAGGATCAGTATATGTTCGGCGACAGATTCCTGGTGGCTCCCATCCTGCACCTGAACGAATGGAAGCGCGAAGTCTATCTGCCCGCAGGAAAATGGAAGCTGACATCCACCGGCGAAGTGTATGATGGCGGCCGCACCATCAGCGTGGATGCCCCCATTGAATATATGCCTGTGCTGGAGCGGCAGGCATAGCAAAATTGCATAACATCTGCTATATAATAGCAATCGCAAAAAGAGGGTGATTTTCATCACCCTCTTTCATTAGTATTCTTTCGTTATCTCGGTTATGCCGTACCGCTCCTTGAATTCTTTCAGATCAGCTTCACTTCTGACCAGCATGATCTCCTCGAATTTTCCCGTATGTAGATTCTTAAATCCCGCCACCTGTTCTCCGTTGCAGATACTGCACTTCACGATCGGCTTATAGGACTCTGTGTCATACTGCTGTGACGGCAAAGCCGATTTTTTCTTGAACACGGATACGATTCCTTATTCCGGAAGCGTGAACTTCGCGATCAGGGCATCCAGTGAAACTGCCTGTGCGGACAACTCCTGACTCGTCGCAGAGGACTCCTCTGCAATCGCTGCATTCGTCTGAATAACATCCGATATCGCATTAACGTCATGCTCCGCAGACTCCATGGTACTTGCCTGATTTGCGGAAGAGACGCTCAGCTCCTGAGAAGAATCCGCCACTTTTCTGATTCCCTCTACTACAGTCGTCAGGGAAGCCACGGCACGATCCGCCACCTTGTTACCGTTATCGATCTCGGACAAAGCACTCTCGATCAGTGCTCTGGTATCTACCGCGGACTTACTGCTCTGCTCCGCAAGCTGTCTGATCTGATCTGCCACTACGGAGAAGCCGCGTCCCGCTTCACCCGCTCTTGCCGCCTCAATAGACGCATTCAGGGAAAGCAGATTCGTCTCGGACGCAATATTCTCAATCTCGGAAATGATATTTCCGATCTTCTGGGAGGTCTCATTGATACGGTTCATAGCCTCCACCATTTCTTTCATGTCATCGCTGCTGCGATCCGCCACATTCGCATACTCCTGTGACTGTCTGTATGCCTGCTCCGCAGAATCAGCAGCTCTTTTCGCCTCGCCTGCGATCGTTGTAATCGTATTCTGAAGTTCCTGAACCGCGCCTGCCTGCTCTGTCGCACCCTCTGCAAGGCTCTCAGAACTCTCGGCAAGGTTCGTGGAACCGGCGGAAACCTGTATGGAGGAGTCTCCTATAAAACGCAGCGTCTCTACCATATTGTTTCTGAGCTGCCGCAGCGACTCAAAGATCTGCATGAACTCTCCCTGATACTTGGAGCCGTCTCTGGATCTGACTGCATAATTGGAATTCGCCATCTCACCTAAAAGATATTCTATATCGCCTATGATGAAGTTCAGCGTCTCCGCCATATCCTGTGCCGCCTTCACACTGTCGGTCACCTCATCATCTAACTCCAGTTCCGGGAAAGGACTGCTCAGATCACCCTCTGCAAAGCTCTCCAGACGATCCTGCAGCTGCACGAGCGGGTCAGCAATCTCATGCGCTATCGTCTTGCCCATACGGATGGACATCGTAAGTCCTGCCGCGATGGCCACTACGACCACGACCGCAAGCACAATAGTTAAGATCATCAAGAAAGTGGACTGACCGTTACCACGCTCCACCTTGGTATCCATGATGCCTGTCATCTCTTCCGTGATCTCCGTATAGAGCGGTCTCAACTCGTTCGTGGCTATCTCCTGCGCCTGCAGGCAAAGTTCTCTGTCAGTCACAGCGCCTGTTTCCATGACCCTGGTGTCTATTTCCCAATAGGTCGGAAGCTTGCCGGCAATGCTCTTATACGCCGCCTTGTTATCCTCCGACACCATGCTTGCCTCTAACTCTGCAAAGGCAGTCTCAAATCTCTCCTTGTACTCCTGATGAGATGCTATCTGGCTGTTGATCATATCCGGATCGTCAAAACCGATCGCCGCACGCATCGAAGAGCGCGCCTCCGAGAAATACTCCAGCGCCTTACCCACATCACCCTGCGCAAATCCATAATTATGCAACGCACTGTTATAGGTCACAGCCACAACAATCAAGGCGATCACTCCAATCGCCGCCACCACGGCCGGAATCCCCGCCGCGATCACAAACCCCCGCACCAGACGCTCTCTGATCCGATACTTTTTCAGTTTCTCAAACATGCTCGTTTCCCCCTTGTAGAAGATTATAGAGTTTTCAAAAAACTACCTACGTTAAAACCTACTTCTAACCATACAATAAACGCATGAATTTATTATAAGAAGAAAAAACGGTAACTGTCAAGAGTATATTGAAAATCTCTTTACTGA
>CAZUZZ010000035.1:0-5599 GCA_964625055.1 uncultured Bacteroides sp.
TTACCCCGTGGTGGGCGTGAAAGCAGTCCTCTACGATGGTTCCTATCATCCGGTATATTCCTCCTAGATGGCATTTAAGATGGCTACGATCCAGGCCTTCAAGAAGGGCTTTATGGATGCGGGACCGGTACTCTTAGAGCCTATCGCGAATTTGCAGGTGACCGTGCCTGATTCTTACACGGGTGACGTTATGGGTGATCTGAACAAGAGAAGGGGCAGAGTGCTTGGTATGAATCCCGCAGGCGATGGTAAGACCGTGGTTGAGGCGGATATTCCGGTGGCGTCTCTGAGTGGATACTGCACGGATCTTCGTTCCATGACAGGCGGCCGCGGCACATACAAGTATGAATTTGCAAGATACGAGCAGGCGCCCAGCGATGTGCAGGAGAAGGAAGTGGCTGCGAGAGCGAAGGCTGTGGCGGAAGCGAATGCGGATGCGTAGTGAGGGATAAAAGATAATGAAATTACAGGTAAAAGCAGGTATGTTTCTTTTCTTTTTCCTGTGTATGAAGGCGGGCTTTTGCGTGAATGCGCAAGAGCCCGTTTTTGAGAAAGAGGGAGAAGTATATCTGATTCAGTCTGCAGAGGATATGCGGACATTGGCTCAGTTGGTGAATACAGACAAAGAGGTGGAACCGGGGGTAGCGGCACACAGTGCGTCTTACCTGTTGACCCGGGATATCGACCTGTCCGCTTACTGTACAGGTGAGGCGGGCTGGGTGCCTATCGGGTGCGGGCTTGAGGAGGGAGAAGACGAAACGCATGTGAGAGCATTTAACGGCACCTTTGATGGCGGAAATCATGTGGTGGCGGGACTCTATATCAACTTACCCGGTGCCGAATATCAGGGCTTGTTCGGTTATATGTATAGAAATCCGGACAATGCGGAATATCAGGACAGTGGGCGCACCGTGATAAAAAATCTTTATATCAAAGACTGTGATATTACGGGCGGGAGGTATGTCGGCGGCGTCATGGGAGGTATGGAAATCACGAGCGGTTTGCAAAATGAAAGAGATCTGTATATAGAAAATTGCCATGTGACGGGGAAGATTACGGGATTTGACTCGACAGGCGGTATCACAGGCGCGGCTTCCGTCGTGGAAAACTGTAGTTTTACGGGCACAGTGAAAGCTTACAGTGCGGCGGGCGGTATCGCGGGAGTTGCCTATTATATTCGTGGATGCGCCGTGCATACTAAGGTAGAGGGAGATTTAGACAGGCCGCTCGGTGGCGATACAGGAGGTGTTGGCGGAGTTGCCGTCTGTGTGCGGGACAGTTATATGGTAGGCACCGTGACGGGCACTAACAATATTGGAGGTATTACAGGCAGGGGCTCCTGTCTGACTGGCTGTTATGCAAGAGCGGATGTGACGGGAGAAGATTGCACGGGAGAGCTGCTCGGTTATCCACAAGAGTTGGATGGGGTTCCTCTGCCGGAAGGCGCGTCCTGTGAGATGGAAATTCAAAACTGTCTGACAAAAGGGGAAGACATAACTGACTTTAAAGAATTTATGGAAAGAGCGGAAGAAACAGGGCAGGATGTTTGGTACTGTGCCACAGATTACGCGTGGCCCAATCTTTCCTGGGAGAAGGAGAGCCGATTCGGTTATACGGTCACTGTTACGGTGCAGGCGGGGGACAGTCTGTGGAAGCTTGCCGATGCGGTATATGGGGACGGGTATTTTTGGACGCAGATTTATGAGCAGAACAAGGAGTGCATCGGCAAAGATCCGAACTTGATTTGCCCCGGTATGGATCTGGAAGTTGTGTTGAACGCGTCGTTGGCAGATTATACGGCGAAGGGAGATGTCTGGCTGCAGGAGAAAGAGTTCCTGGAGAAGGGGCAGGAGCAGGGCATATCAAAAGCAGAGTTAAAAACCTTTTACCGCAGACTGCTTGTGGATGATCTGTGGAATGGCATTGTGTGGAAGACCTCGTGGGCGGATTTCAACAGGCAGATCAATGATTGGGTGATTGCCGATCTGGACGGAAACAGGCAGAAGGATATGATCGTGATGGCGGGCGAGGGTGGTGGTTTTGTCCCCGGTGAAATCTGGCTGTATTTTAATGAAGAGCCGGCTTGTATACTAAAGGATGAGGATGCCTACTATGAGGATTGGTTTGTCTTTGGCTCATCTTTTTGGGAAGGCCCCTTTATGGCGGATCTGGATAACGACGGTAATCTGGAATTGCTGTTTGCGGTGGGAAATGGCGGAAACGGCGGTCCGGGTGGCAGGGATAACTGCCTGCTTCGGCATGAGGGGGACCGCTGGGTGGAATGTTTACAGGAACTCCCCAATGATGAGGATAGGGGAGGGCTTGAGATTGGGCTGCGTATATCCGTGATACATACCGGTGTGGACCGCTACGAGGCGTACTGTCCCTATCTGGAGGAGCGCGTAGAATTTGACGCAAAAAATCTCCGGGAAATTTCGGAGGACGAGTTTGGACAAATTGCCGGTGCTAACATCAGAGGATTCTTTGATTTCCAATGTGTGAAATACGAGGGAAAGAATGCCCTGCAATGCAAGGAATATCTGTGCGGAGAAGGAGGAAATGCGTACGGTGTTGGGGAGGCAGTATTCCTTCTCGTATGGGATGCGGACGGTGTATGTCGTGTGGCGGACTGGTGGGTAGAGGGAAATATGGATTGAGAGAGCGAAGGCTGTGGCAGATCATTTAAAAGTGGGTCAGAAAAGGAGCAGGTCGGTCGGCCTGCTCCTCCTATATCCTACGAATTGGTCACCATTTGTTGTTTTTCTCTGTCACGCCGCTCACACTGCCACCAAATCCTGACCATGTAACGGGCTTTTTGTCGCCGGTGCAGTTTTCTATCGTGACGCCTTTCACATGGGCATTCAACTGTCCGAGAATCTGAATGGTTCCTTTGGCATTTCCCTTAAACGTGGAATTGGATATTGTTACATTGCTGCAGGTTCTGCCGCGGTTTGGCTCAATGTCAATGCCATACTGAGGATCTGTCCCTTTCGCATTATTAATCTGGCAGTTGTTGACTGTAATATTCGATGCATCCGTAATGGAAAGATTGTTTCTTCTGTTATGGTGAAGATTACAGTTTTCTATTGTGACGCGGTTGCTGCTTTTATTCGGCCCATCATAGAACCCAAGATAAATACCGTCGCCCCAGCAGTAGGAAACCTCCACATCGCTGATATAAACGTTTGTACAGCCGGATATTTGGATGCCATGTCCCCACTCGCCGCTGCCTTTATGTGTTCTGTTATCACCAACAATCTTACCGCCGGTAATGGTAACATTGCTGCGGCCGAAGGCCCATATGGCATGATAACTTGTGCTGTTGTTGTTAAGTACGTTAAGCGTCGCGCCGTCTGCCATGATCAAATTCTGATTGTCGGTCAGAATGAGGCCGCCAAAGTCATTTTTCGTGGGCACGGCGTCGATATGATAGGTGCCAGCGGGGATATATACTGTATCATATTTGCCGTCACTCCATTCAGCCTGCCGCAAAAGAGCGTTGATGGCTGCGGTATCATCCTTGCAGCCAGAGGCTTGATTGTATGTAAGAACTCCGTTGCTTTTGGTCATATCATCATCGTTGGTTTTGTCTCTTTCCGCGATAAGATAGCATTGTTGGACGGAGCTGCCGACAGATACCGTAATGGTAGCCATTCCAAATCGATTCATGGTGATCAGTCCGTTATCATCTACGGATGCCACCTTCTTATTAGTGCTTGCAAACTCAAGGAGAGTAAGATCCATTTCCTGAATCTCAAACCCGACAAATGACAGTTGATAAGTTTCACCGAGTTTTTTCTTAATCGTCTGGCCCTTTTCTTTGAGAGTTGGCATACTTATCTTTATTTTACACGTTGCCTTTTTGTTGCCGTCCTGTGTAGTTGCTGTTATGGTTACTGTTCCTTCTTTTTTAACCGTGATAGCAGCAGTGACGGTATTGTCATTTTTAGTGTCGGGTTCTGTTTCAGTCTTATCGCCTTCGGGTGTATCAACCTCTTTAACCGTCGCAATATTGCTGTTGGAGGTAGTCCAGATCACAGTCGGATTTGTTATCTCCAGCGATGTATCTTTCGGTGTAAGTGTAGCGGTGAGAACACTTTTTTCTTTTCCTGCAAAAGAAACATTAAGGTTCGTTTGGTCTAATGTGATTTTCGCTACACGGTTTATCAGATACGCTTTCTTTAGAATCTTAAAGGAATAGGTCTTAGTGCCGCCATATTCTCCGTCTCCGCGTAAGGTCACCTTCGCTGTGCCTGCTTTGGTATTGTTCTTATACTCTACAATCTGATAACAGGAAGTGGCGTCAGCTAATTCTCTTTTGGCTTTCTTGTCAGCCGCGGTCGCATAAACATGGATATCATCAGCGGATAAAGTGATTTCCTTTCCGGTATATTCCTGATTGTCAATGACAATCTGTAATTTACTGATATTATTCCGGAAGATCCGGTAGCTGCCGTTTTGGGTACTCTCACCCTCATATAGGCCCTTTCCTTTCACAGTGACGGTAACGGTAGTGCCCGCCGCCGGGAACGGCTCATTTTCCATATCTGTGTAGCTGTAGGTGATTTCCTTTTCATAATCTTTTCCGGCAGCTAACGTCTTGCCATTCACATCCCTGACGGTAACTTTGGATTTCCACGCGTTTGCTTTTGTGCTGTAAGGTTTGTCGGGAACCGACAGGATGCATTGGCTGATATCGCCATTTTTGACCATGATCTGTATCGTTTCTGCATATCCCTTATAGTTCCCTTTGCCGGTGATCACACAGCTCATAGAGATTCCGGGCGTTTTGTTGTTCTTAAAGGCTGCCGTATAGTCGGTTTTGTTTTTCAGAACATTGTTGTCCTGATCCAGCAAAATAAAATCCGGAACTGCGCCGCCTTTTTGGTAAGTGATCACAAGCCCGTCGGTTTCATTGGCTACATTTTTCCAGCGGATCGTAAAATTTTTCTTATCGGTATTGGGTACGATCTTATATTTTTGCTTAAATGTCCCTTTGTATCTGCCTTTTCCGGTAAAGGTGGCCGTCACCGTTCCGACTTTTTTGGCGTTGGTGTATTTTACTGTATAATCCTGTCCCTCAATAAGTGCGTTTTCTTCTTCTCCGAATGTCAGAACACCCTCTGTTTCCTGGAAAAGTCCGCCAACTTCATTCACCGCTTTTTGTGAGAAAGTGATTTCCGTTTTCCAATCCTTTCCGAGGGAGGCGTCTTTGATATTGCGGTCGCCGACCAGTTTTAGTTCCACTTTTTTAAAGCCGTAATATCCGGCTTCCTCGCCTGCGGCAGTAGGGTATACGATTAAATGGGCGCCGTCGATCTGTGTCGCGTAGACGTCATAATCATAAAGAGTTCCCTCCAATAGCAGCTTGTTAAATTTGATCTGTTTGATCGTTACATCTGTTTTGGATAAAGCTGTTCCATGATATTCATACTGCTTTGCGGAAAGAGTCACCGATGCAGAACTAAAATTAAAATTTTTATTTTTTACGACAACGAACTGCATGGGAATAGAGCCGGTAAAGTTTCCTTTTCCGTTGACGGTATAATGGTAGACTTTACCAAGCTCATAGGAATCTCCCTTGTTATAATTCTTTTGC
>CAZUZZ010000035.1:5699-10498 GCA_964625055.1 uncultured Bacteroides sp.
TGTAATAGACACGAAAGCTCTGGGTGACCTTTTGGCCCGTATAGACAAGCGCTTCGTTTTCTTTTTGGAAACCGGCTATCCAGATATCACGGGAAAGATCATAAACCTCATTCTCATCCGCCTCCACTACATTTACCTTGACAATGGCCGACATATCGCCGCACTTTGCAGTGATCTGTGTGATACCCTTTGCAGCTGCCGTGATGTTGCCGTTTTTATCTACAGTGGCGACAGCCTGATCAGCGCTTTCCCAGGAGATCGGTTCCGTAATGCTTTTTGGCACAACCGCTGCGCTGACAGACAGAGTTTCAGCGGGATGCAGTGTCACACTGTCTTTGCTTACGGTCAACACGCCGACACCGTTTTTAGTAGACTGCGGGACAGCATCGTCCCGGTCATCGTTATCATTGAGAGCGGAGAGCGGCACCGCGATCTGTGCTGCTTCGGAATTTTCAGAGACGGATTCCGGGGGCTGCTCCGGAAGGTCGATTTCGTTCGACGGATTGGTATCCTCTGCATCCGTGTCATCCGATGCGGCATCAAATGTCTCCTTGTCCTGCATTTCTTCTTGCGCGGTATCTTCCATAGCCGTTGTATTGTCAGATATGCTTTCGCTTTGAGCGTTCTCTATGGCTGCCGTATCATCCTGAGTTTCCTCTGTGTCTGTATTCCGGGGCTGAAAGGGTACTGTGACTGCTGCATAAAAAGTCCCGGTATTTTCTGCTTCCGGATAATAAGCAGCCCGGATGTAGTAGTCGTAGGTTTCCTGCGCCGCGGCATCTTTAAGTGCAAGCTCAGCCGTCATGTAGTGATCGCTCTTTTTATCTTTGTTTTCCGTCAGTGTAAAATAGGGAGAAGAGGAGACCGTCTCAAAATCTGTCCAATCGTCATCTTCCTGCACAAGGCTGGTACTGCCCGGAGACATTCCCTTTTCCCCGCGGAGAATACTCCAGACAAGCGTATCGCCTTCTTTTTCGGACAGTGTATTCAGGCTGTAATTGACAAATAACAGCACATGGTCTGAGGGATCAATAGAAATCGGCAGATCATATACAAATTCGTCATCATCGGGGGCGGGAAGAGCTTCGCCTTTTTTTATCTGTCCGATATGTAAGGCGGGTAATGCAAGCTCTGCTTCGGAGGCCTTATCATCAATAGTTACATCCACATCATGAATATCCGCATTGTCATCGGAGAAGGATTCACTATCATCCGGGTTCTCGTCGGAAATCAAATTGTTTTCCGAAACCGACGGTTCAGCTTCGGTGTTGTTTTCGGTTGCTGATACAGAGATACTGCCGCAGTCACTAAGTGCTATTGATATGGTAAGTATGGCTATAAGCCATCTTTTCATGATTCGCACTATGTTTTCCTCCTTAATGGCATTTTGGCGTGAAGTATTTTGTATAAAGAAATCAATTTGTGTCATTATAGCATAAAAACAGTACTTCCAAGATACTATTTTATATTTGGTAAAAAGTTACAGAAAAGAAAAGCTGTTTTCACCGGGTAATGATGAAAACAGCTTTTTATGAGATGATCTCGCCTTATTACAATTTAAATTTTCCGACCTCTGTTTCAAGCTGTCCGGCAATTTCTCTGTTGCCTTCGGCCTCGTTCTTAATGTTCTCCATGCTCACAGCCATTTCGGAGGCCATTGTCGTGACATCGACAACGCCTTTGGCGCTTTCCTCAACTGCGATATTGACAGCATCTACAGACTCCTTGATACTGTCGATATTGTGATTAAGACGTATGCTTTCGTCGGCAAAATCATTCATGGTTTCGCTTAAATGGCCTACATCGTTTTTATAATTCTGGCTGTTGTCAAGCAGCCTTTCGTACCCGACCATGGCGGTTTCGTTCATAAAGCGAATCATCTGTTCCGACTCATTGGCCAGTTCATTTACGGCATGGATCACTTCCTGGCTGACCTTCTGAATCCCTTCGGCGGCCCGGGCGGAGTTATCCGCAAGAGATCCGATCTCACTGGCCACGACGGCAAAGCCTTTTCCTGCTTCACCGGCTCTTGCGGCCTCGATGCTGGCATTCAGGGCAAGGAGACTTGTCTGGTCGGTAATATTGATGATTTCGTTTGTCAGCGTGTCAATCTGTTCCACCGCTTTGGAACGTTCGATGCGTTCGCTCATATTTCTTGACATTTCTGCAGCCTGCTTTGATGCTATAGATTTGTCCGTTTCCGCAGATTCATAAATCGCCTGCACCTTTTCCATAATCTCTGCGGCGGAATCCCGCTCGGAGGATGCTTTTGCGGAAATGTTTCCGATGGTCTCTGTGATATGCATGACAGATTCATCGACCTGATACAGAGATGCGCTGGTTTCTTCCATAGCGGCGCTCATTTCCTCCATGGTGGCGGAGATATCCGAGATATTGTCCTTCGCGCTGATCAGGCTGTCCGCGATCGTTACGGTGGATGTGCTGAGTTGTGTGGAGTTGGAGGAAATATTCAGCATGATCTCCCGGATATGTTCGAGCAGCGAATTGATATTTTCGGCGATCAGCTCCAACTCGTCGCCGGAAGTGATATCCAGCTTTTGGGTCAGATCCCCCTCATTATGTACCAGATCGTAAATTTTGCGGTCAACCTTATTCAGACTCCTCATAATACGGTTTACGATGAGATTTATGATCACCAGAGCCAGGATAAGGCAGATGCCAGAGATCTGGAAGATACTGTTGCGTGCGCCATCGATCCGACCGAGTACATAGGATGCATCATAATCACAGCCGAGTATGGCAACCACCTTGCCGGAACTGTCTTTTATGGGAAGATAGGCGGAGATCAGAATTCCGTCTTCAGTTTCGTCTATGTAGTCCTGTACATATTCTTGTCCGGCAAATACACTTGAGAATTCAGAAAAGTCTCCGTCAAATGCATCGCCGGGATTTTTCTGATTGCTGCTGTCATCTGTGTCGATACCGTAGTAGAGTCGGTTGTTATCATTCGTATGCAGGGTATATAGATAGGCAATGCCGCAGAGGTCCTGAATCTGCCTGAGAGATGTAAGGTTATTTTGGTATTCGTCCGTATTTTCATAACCCGTTCCGACCTGGGAAAGTGAGTCACCGTCTACTTCAAATCCGGCAATGGAAGCAGCCATTTGCGCTTCCTCTACGCCCAACTGGATCATGCCGGTCTTGATGCGGTTATAGGAATTCAGCCCTATGACAGCGCACATGACAATGATCAAAATTGTTGACGGAATCAGGATTTTCCACCGGATGCTGAGCCTCCGCACCTTTATTTTCATGTAATATGCCCCCTAACTTTAATAAAATTTTGCTCTATTTGTTATCCATTTTTTATTATACGCTTCCCAAAATGAGAAATCAATGGCCCTGAACTGCAAAAAAAGGAAAAAGAATCGTTGTCGCTGACAAGCGGCTTTGGACGGCTTTGGACGGCAAGAAAACAGTTGACAAATCTTCTGAGTATAATAAAATGAGAAGAGTATGAGAAAAATCGTTGAAACTGCGGTCGGTTCAGGCGTTGCCGGCCGGGATCACGGTGAGATATAGCCGTAATACATATGCGGCGGGAAAGGTATGGATGGCAAAATGGCAGAATTGTACAATCACAGAGAAGTGGAGACAAAATGGCAGAAGATCTGGGACGATGAGAGAGCGTTCCAGACCTCGGAGGATTATTCCAGACCGAAATACTACGCGCTGGTGGAGTTCCCCTATCCCTCGGGGCAGGGATTGCACGTGGGACATCCCAGGCCTTATACGGCGCTTGATATCGTTGCCAGAAAGCGGAGGATGCAGGGCTACAATGTGCTCTATCCCATGGGGTGGGACGCTTTCGGACTTCCCACGGAGAATTACGCGATCAAGAACCACATTCATCCCAGAATCGTGACCAAGAACAATGTGGACCGCTTTAAGGGCCAGCTTCACTCGCTGGGTTATTCCTTTGACTGGGAACGGGAGGTCAATACCACGGATGTGGGGTACTATAAGTGGACGCAGTGGATCTTTTTGAAGCTGTTTAAGGCTGGGCTTGCCTACAAGTCGGAGATGCCCATCAACTGGTGTACCTCCTGTAAGGTTGGTCTTGCCAACGAGGAAGTGGTCAACGGCGTGTGCGAGCGCTGCGGTGCCGAGGTTGTCCGCAAGGTGAAGAGCCAGTGGATGTTAAAGATCACAGAATATGCAGATAAGCTGATAGAGGGGCTTGATACGGTGGACTATGTGGAGCGTGTCAAGGTGTCCCAGAAGAACTGGATCGGCAAATCCACAGGTGCCGAGGTGGATTTCTCTATCAAGGGTAAGGAGGATAAGCTCCGCATCTATACGACACGGTGTGATACTTTGTTCGGGGCGACCTATATGGTGGTGTCTCCGGAGCATCCGATCATTGACAAGTATAAGGATGAGTTAAAGAATTGGGACGAAATCTGTGCATACCGTGAGCAGGCGGCAAGAAAATCCGATTTTGAGCGGGCGGAGCTGGCAAAGGAAAAGACAGGCGTGCGCATCGACGGCATGACGGCTGTCAACCCGGTGAATGACAAAGAAATTCCGATCTATATTTCTGATTATGTGCTGATGAGCTATGGCACGGGCGCGATCATGGCGGTGCCGGCCCACGATGAGAGAGACTGGGATTTTGCCAAGAAATTCGGCCTGCCTATTATTGAGGTTGTTGCGGGCGGAAAAGATGTGCAGGAAGAGGTTTACACGGATGTGGCGGAAGGAATGCTTGTAAACTCTGAATTTTTGAACGGACTCAGTGTGGCCGAGGCAAAAGAGAAAATGATCGCCTTTCTGGA
>CAZUZZ010000036.1:0-10446 GCA_964625055.1 uncultured Bacteroides sp.
GTTCCCAAGCTCTATACCGCCATCGCTTTTGACTCGGGCGGCGTGGCCTCCGGCCCCATGACCGCAGCTTTTCTGCTCCCGCTGGCCCAAGGCGCCTGCGGTGCAGTCGGCGGCAGCATTGTAAAAGACGCCTTCGGCATTGTCGCCATGGTAGCGATGACGCCGCTTATCACCATACAGCTTCTCGGTCTCCTCTCCCAGCGTCATAAGGCAGACGGCAGAAATCGCCGTCTCGCGCCGCAGACTGCCGGATTTGCCCCGGATACCCTGTCTGTTGCAGAGGAAAATATGATCATAGAGCTGTAACCAAGCAGAAACGGAGGATCCTCTATGAGTGAACTATATCTGATGACAGCGATCATCACAAGGGATCGCACGAAAAATTTTGCAGCCTTTTATGACAGATATGGCGTTTCCGTCAATTTCATCACGCTTGGAAACGGAACTGCCGGCAATGAGATCCTGGACTACTTCGGACTGGACGGCACGGAAAAAGCCGTCATCTTCTCTGTCGTCAAGAAAGAAACCTGGAAACAGATCAAAACCGGCCTGCAAAAGGAAATGCAGATCGATATTCCCGGCACGGGAATCGCGTTTATCATTCCCTTAAGCAGCATCGGCGGTCTCAAGCAGCTCCATTTCCTGATAGGAAGTGAATCGTATGAAAAAAGGGAGGAATCGGTTTTGAAAGACACCAAATACGAGCTTTTGATCATCATCGCCAATCAGGGCTATACTGAAAAGATCATGGATGCCGCGCGCAAAATGAACGCGGGTGGCGGCACGGTCATCCACGCCAAGGGCACCGGTATGGAGAGCGCCGATAAATTCCTGGGCGTCACCCTCGCTTCCGAAAAGGAGCTCATCTTCATCGTGGTAAAAAAGGAACAAAAAAATGCCATCATGCAGGCCGTCATGGACGAGGCCGGACTCTCCTCCCCTGCGAAATCCGTAGTCTTTTCCCTGCCGGTGACCGAGACAGCCGGTATGCGGCTTATGGAAGCATATGACGCGGAGGAAGAGACGGCTCCATGACCGTTTACTCATAATAGCCCATATGAAAAAAAAGCAAAAAAAACGTATTCATAAAAAAATTATCCGCAAACAACATATTCATAGAACAAGTGCCTATAAATTTCCGCTTTGGCAGTCTATCGTCCTTCTGATATGTATTCCGACTTTTTGCGTCTCAGCATACTTCTTTTGCGACACGCTGCTGCGTTATCGTGCGGAAGATCAAGCCAATGCGCAGATTTCACAGCGAATACAGGAAATACGTGAACAGCCGGAATCAGGATCAAAAACCTATGATAAATTCACGGAATATGAGGCATTGTGGTCGCAGAATCATGATTTTGCCGGCTGGCTATATATAGACGATACAAGAATTGATTATCCAGTCATGCATACACCGGATACCCCCGAATATTATCTGCACCGAGCCTTTGACCGCTCCGATGCAAACAGCGGCAGTCTGTTTATAGACGGCTTCTATTCAGTGGAAGGAAATTCTCTGTTGATCCACGGACATCATATGAAAGACAAAAGTATGTTTGGCTCCCTGACAGATTACAAATCATATGATTTTGCCGTCTCCCATTCCATCATACATTTTGATACGCTGACGGAAGAACGGGACTATGAAGTGGTCGCCGCATTTTACTGGGATCCGTCTTACGACCCGGAAACGGAACCGTTTCGTTATTATGAATACTCTGACCTTTCTTCACGGGAAGTTTTTGATGAATATATAAGTCAGGTAAAAGCCTGTTCAATTTATGACACTGGTGTCAACGTCTCGTACGGAGATCAGATCCTGATGCTTTCCACCTGTAATTATCATGCCACTAATGGCCGGTTTGTATTGGTTGCTGTTTCTCACTGACAAGCCGGCCATATCTGTCTGCTTATTCTATGCCTGCTTATCCCGTCTTCGTTTCCTGATCATCAGATTGCATACTGTCGCTACGATCCCTACTAATGATAGAATACATAGTGCCGCCCACCACCCTATCAGAGAATCGTCGCCGGTTTTCGGTATCTCTGTGCTGTCAAGCAGAGTATTGTCACTAACGGATATTTCCACTACCTCATTTTCACTTGAATCTAAATCAAATGACTCATCCGTTTCATTGCCATCATCGTCCGGAGGATCACCATCCGGATCATCGTTCTCGACCGGAGGACTCGGCAACGGCTGAATATTAAATTTTAATGACAGATTAGACGCCATATGCCCGCGTTCCAGATAGAACATCTTTAAGGTGTGCGTTGTGTTATCAGCAAAGGTTCTGTCATTTTCATCACTGAAAATGCCCTTCGGAATGGAACCCTCTCCATAGACAGACTCAAAAGAACCATATAAAGTATGCGGTGCCTGTTCGCCTGCGACCTTAACCTCACCGGTAGCAAAATTAATTGTCAAGTCTAACGCATCATGAAGCCCTCCCAGATCGGCAACCAGTACATCATCAATGAAAATCCAGACATCGTCGTCACCGGAAAAGCTGAAAATCATATCTTTAGATTCACCGGTACTGCCGGTAACACATCCGCCCTCCGGCTGCACAAACCGCATTTGCAGAGTCAATCCGAGATAGTGATTCAGAGTGGGAGCATAGCATTTTATAAAGCTTTGCCCGCCAACCGTAATAGGATCAAAGTTGTTTTCATTTGTCCCATCTTCCCTCCCGGCCGTATTGTTGTAAGTAAGCCGCATAATGTTATTTTCATCCAAATAAGCAGCATCAAATACATCTCTCGCTCCATTAAAGGGGAAAAACTGCCCATAATATATATTACTGTCAGCCCGCTTTGCGACAGCCGGGGAATTATACAAATTAAATGAGTTAGTACCTTTATTAAATGAAGCAAAGTTCAGCTGACTGTCGTAATAATAATAGCCATCTGCATCCTGCCGAAACAATCCCTGTACATCACTATAAGCTTCTTTATATGCCGTTGAATTTGGGGAAAATAAATAAGCAAGAGATTCTGTCCTTTTATTCTTGGTAAGATAATCTCCACTATATTCACCAACCTCAGTTACTTCCAATAAATTCAGTCTCGGAAATCCATTATATAATTTATTCTGCACGATTCCATGATATCTGTTTGTATGATACTCATTCCAGTCACCATAGCCATAAATCTTACAATAATCACATTCATCGTCACGATAACCAAATCGCAGCAAATGCCCTGCGGATATGCCTAGATTATAAGTAGTAACCACACCCTTTTTCGCATAGTCCTGAAGCGCCTCATCCCATTCTTCCTGATAAAAATAATCATGCGCCACCTCGGTGCTGCCATCCGAAGCCCTGCCCTGCGAATAATCAAACAGATTAACAGTAACCCCTGACGGATTCGTGCCTTTGACAATACACTTTCTCAATATAGCACTGGTCAATTCAATCTCATCGTCTGCCAGCGTACTCTCATCCGCAAACAGCTCTATTGATTCCCCCTGCTCCTCCGCCTCTTTCTCTGATATATCATTCTGACTCACGGACTCTTCCTCACCCGGTTCAGTCTGAGTCTCCGACACTTCCGTCTCATCTGTCTCCGTCTGCTCGTCCAATCCGTCCTCTTCGGATGTTTCCTCATAGCTCTCCGACTGACTTTCCGCCGTTTCCCCCTGTTCTTCCGGCTGCAGCGCCTCTGCAAACACAGACATTCCCGGCAGGGCGATGGTCAATCCTATCACGGCTGTAACCAGCAATACGACCGCCAAAAACCTCTTTACAATCCCTCTCTTTTCCATTTGATCTATAGCCCCTTTGTTATACACACTTTTCCATTAAATATCAGTTACTATTTTACCGCATATGTATCGTTTTTTCAACAATTACACACTTATTTGGGGCATATTTTGTGTTTTTTCGTCCAAAACTACCATATATTGTTAGAACCGGTTTACTCTTTTGCCCGTGCCATCTTCTCCCTCTGGTACTGCAGATGATGGAGTCTGTAATACTGTCCTTTTTTCTCCAACAATTCCAGATGGTTCCCCTGCTCGATGATCCCGCCATGAGAAAGCACGATAATATTGTCTGCGTGCTGGATCGTGGAAAGCCGATGGGCCACCATCAGCATCGTGCCGATGTTCTGCATCTTTTCTAACGAATCCTGTATCAGCAGCTCTGTCTCCGTATCAATGTTCGCCGTAGCTTCATCCAGGATCATGACCGCCGGCTTATGGACAATGGTTCTGGCAAAGGATAAAAGCTGTCTCTGTCCCGCAGAAAAATTATTGCCTCTCTCCCTCACTTTCTCATCCAGTCCCCGCTCCAGCTTATCAATAAAATGATCTGCATTCACATAATGACAGGCTTCCCGAATCTCCTGATCGGAGATATCTTCCGCCCGCAGTACGATATTGCTCCGGATCGTTCCGGAAAAGAGAAAGACATCCTGCAGCATCTGTCCGAAATGACGTCGCAGGGAAGATATCTTGATCTTGCGTATGTCGATCCCGTCTATGAGGATTTCTCCCCGCTGAAACTCGTAATTTCTGCAGAGCAGAGAGAGTATCGTGGTCTTGCCGGAACCGGTGGAGCCCACAAAGGCTACGGTCTCCTTCGGATTTACATGAAAAGAAACTCCCTTTAGCACCCATTCTCCCTCCACATAGGCAAACCACACATCCCTAAATTCGATCTCTCCTCTCACGGCTTCCAGTTCCACAGCGTCCGGCGCATCCTGTATGACCGGCTCCAGATCCATGATCGTGAAAACCTTCTCCGCGGATGCAAAAGCCGACTGCAGCCAGTTGAACTGCTCCGCCAGATTTTGAATCGGGTTAAAAAATTTCATAATATACATATAAAAGGATACCAGTGTGCCGCTGGTAATCACCTGCCCCATAAAAGCCTGATCCTTCAGATAACCACTGCCGCCCAAATATAAAAGACAAAGCACAGAACTGACATAAAGCATATATACCAGCGGTCTGAAAATACCGAATACAAATATCTGCTCCCGCTTCGCTCTCCCCAGAGCATTGCTTTTCTCCCGGAAATCCTGCATCTTCGCCTCCTCACGATTAAAAATCTGAGTAATCTTGATACCGGAAAGATTTTCGGAGAGATAAGTGTTAATGTCTGTCGTCCGATCCTTCACCTTCCTGTAAGCCCGTCTGGAAAATTTACGGAATATAACGGTAAACAAAACGATAAACGGCACAAAGCACAGAATCATAAGCGTCAGCTCGTAATTGAGCAAAAGCATCGCCGCAAACACACCGACAATCACAAAAACATTCTTGACGAGATTCACCAGAAGATTGGTGAACATCATGGAAATCGCGTTTGTATCGTTGGTGACGCGCGTGACAAGCTTTCCCACCGGAATTTCATTCAGCTGCTCATGGGAAAGTTTCTCAATCTTTACAAACAAGTCCTCACGCATAACTGAGATAATTCTCTGCCCCGTCTTTTGTAAAACCACCGCCTGTACATAACTGCAGAGCATGGACACCAGAAGAATAGCCACATAGACCGCTACCGCCCTGTAAATCTGTTGCATAGCGAAATCTCCGGCAACCAGCTCCTCGATCCACCCGATGATGAGCGGCGAAATCATATCATAAGCGATAGAAAAAAGCATCACGGCGCCCACCAGCAAAAACTGCCTCCAGTAAGGTTTTGCATACTGCAACAGACGGCCCATAATCTCTTTGTCGCCCATCTGCCGTTCAAAACCCATAGACTGTTTCTTATCTTTTACGCAAAGATACGCAGTAAGAAGAACGACGGCGAACACACCGACAATCGCTCCCACTACGATAAGCGGATAGTACTCATACATCTGTCTCACCTCCCGCTTCCTCCTCCATGCGCTGCAAATCAACCATTCTCCGGTAATCTTCACAATTCTCGCACAGGCTCTCATGGCTGCCAACCGCACAGACTTTTCCCTCGTCAATATAAATGATCTTATCCATATGCTCCACCGTGGAAATGCGATGAGCAATCAGAATCGTCGTCTTACCCTGCCTCTCCTCCAACAGATTTTTTAAAATGATCTTTTCGGTTTTCATGTCTACCGCAGAGACCGAGTCGTCCAATATCAGTATGGCCGAGTCCTTGAGAAGCGCTCTTGCAATAGAAATCCTCTGCTTTTGCCCGCCGGATACTGTCACTCCCCGCTCACCAAGAATCGTCCGGTAGCCCGTCGTAAAATCCATGATATCGTCATGCACATCAGAAAGCTTCGCCGCATGTTCCACAAGGACGTCATCCGCCTCATCCACCGCGAAAGAAATATTGTTTTCAATCGTGTCGGAGAACAGAAAATTATCCTGCGGTACATAGGCACATCCCTCCCGCACGGAATGGATCGATACCGTATTCACATCATGCCCGTCGATAAAGAGCGTGCCATCCGCCACATTATAGGCACGCAGAATCAGATCCACCAGAATCGTCTTACCGGAGCCGGTTCTTCCCACCACGCCCACACTCTCCCCAGCATAAATGGTGAAAGAAACATCTCGAAGAACGTCTGTCTCCCCGTCCGGATAGCGGAAAGAAAGATGCCGGAACTCTATCTTTCCCTTCATATTCGTCAGATTTCTCACATCCGCCCGGTCTTTCACCGTGATTTCCGCTTCCAGCAGTTCCCCTATCCGGTTCAGGGAAGCCTTCCCTCTGGAGGTCTTCTCAATCAGCATAGACACTGCCATAACGGGCCATATGATAGAATCAAAATAGACAATATACTCCACAAGCCGCCCGGCGTCAAACCTGCCGCAATAAACCAGATACCCGCCATAACCCAATATGACACAGATCACAGACTCCACAAGCAAAGTGGTGAGAATATTAAGCAGTGTGGAAATCCGGGTATAAGCCACATTGACCTCCTCATTTTCCACATTCAGCTTACAAAATTCTTTCAGTTCCAGATATTCTTTTACAAAAGCCTTAACGACCGCAATTCCTGAAAAACTCTCCTGGGAGAAATCAGACAGTTTGGAAAACGCCTCCTGACGAATTTCCCATTTGGCTTTCATAGCCTTAAACAGCACTGTCCCTATCAGAAACAAAAGCGCCATGGGAATCATGGATAATCCTGTCAGAACCCTGTCCATCTTCCACATCTTATAAAATGCCAAAAGTCCAAGAAACAGCGCGTCACAAAAGAACAATATGCCGTCCCCGAAGCATTCCTGTATGGTGTCCAGATCATTGGTGAACAGACTCATCAGATTGCCCACTTTGTTGATCTGAAAGTAATCCTGTGAAAGATTCTTGCAATGGTCAAACATCCGGTTCCGCAGATCGGTCTCCACTCTGATTGCCGCCCCGTAGAAGCTGACACGCCACAAAAAACGCCCCACCACCATGACTAGTACTACCACGATCAACCGCAGACAGACCTCATCCAAAAGCACCTCCATCGTAAAAGGCACGAGCTTTCCGTCAATCTCAACAAGCCCACCGTTCATACCATTCACCACAATGCGGTACAACTCCGGCAAAATCAACTGAAAATAATCCACAAAAATAAGAGCTGCAATGCCGATAAGCAGCAGCGGCCCATATTTCCTATAGTAACGGTTAATATGCTTCCCAAAAATCACAATATTCTCCCCCGATTGTGTGCGGCATAAACACATTCATGTTCAGCTTACGCCTATTCACAAAACGCGCTTACAGCACTGTTAAAACATATGCTTGAGCGCCTGCTTCAGAATGCTCTCCGACGTATCCGTCTCTCCTATCTCCACCTTTTTTACTGCCGCGGTGGCATCGGAAGCCGAATACCCCAGCGCCACAAGCGCTTCTATGGCCTCCCGCTTCATCAGATTGTCGCCGCTTCCGGAGGCTGCCGCCTGTCCTGCCGCATCCGCAGACGAACCGATACCGCGCAGGGTGTCCTCCAGAGAAATCTTATCCCGCAGATCCAGGATTACCCGCTCTGCCGTCTTTGCCCCGATTCCGGGCGCTTTAGCGATCGCCTTCGCATCCGCCGCCATCACGGCAAACCGCAGGGCATCCGCACTCATCACCGACAGGATCGCCAGCCCTCCCTTTGGTCCGATCCCGCTCACCGTGATCAGCTTCTTAAAGAT
This sequence comes from uncultured Bacteroides sp., assembly GCA_964625055.1. Taxonomy (GTDB): domain Bacteria; phylum Bacillota; class Clostridia; order Lachnospirales; family Lachnospiraceae; genus UBA3282. Next base: position 8,081 of record CAZUZZ010000036.1, read on the forward strand.
CTCCAGGTCATCACGAGTCAAAAATCCATAGAGCGAAAAGGCGTCCTCCCGCACCAGCGTATAGGTATAGATTTTTACCTCGCTGCCGATGCCCGGCAGAAGATCCACCGTGGTGCCGGATACCTTTATGTTATAGCCGATTCCGCCGGTCTCCACGATCACCGAATCCTCAGTGATCTCCTCCAAAGTTCCCTTGATATATGCGTACATTGCACCCTTTCCCTTCGTTCATAACTAACTCTATTTTACACTCCATTCCGCCTGATCCGCCGCAGATAGGGCTGCAGTTCCATCCCCACGAGTCCGAGCACAGCCCCCGTCACCGTACCTGCCACGATCAAAAAAGGAACATAATAAACAACCGCAAATGTCTCCACCACCGCCATCGCCACCAAGATCTGTCCGATGTTGTGAAACACGCCCCCCAATATGCTCACTCCAACCATGGAGAAGCGTTTCGTCCTTCTGCCCAAAAGCATGGCGAGAAAACTGAATGCTGCGCCCGCAAGCGCATACAAGATGGCATAGAGATTGCTGAACAGAAAGCCCGACAGAACGATCCGTAGCCCGTTCACCAATAGCGCCTCCCGCGCACCTTTTGTCAAATGCAGAGATTTCTTCTGCCCGCTCTCCGGTGTTTCGTACAACAAAAGCAGCACGATCAGATTGGGCAGTCCCAGCTTGATCCCCGGTATGCCAACGGAAAAAGGAATCAGGGATTCCACATAGGACAGGATCAGCGCCAACGCCAGAAACAATCCAATCTCAGCCGTCCGCCTCATGGCCATGCCTCCCCTCATTCCAGAGATTTTTACCTACACGCTCTGCCCTTGCCATACCATCCAGCGTCTCCTCTGCCGTCTCACCCCGAATCTCCACCACAAGCTTGTGGGGCAGACAGATAATACTCTCACCTCCGCTCCTGATAGGGATATGATGCACACAAATCTGATCGGGACAATCTGCATCCTCCATAGAAACACCGGACGCAGAGACGGAAATGAGGTTATAGCTGCTCCCCTCAGGAACTGCTGAAACGAGATCGGGCCTTGCCTCATACCAGGTACAGGAAACGTCCTCCTCCGTATAGAGGAGCAGACAATAACGAAGGTTTCCCGATACCGCATCCTCCTCTGTACCCCTCACAAGTTCCTTCAGACTGCTCTGCGCGATCACTTCGCCGTCACAGGTAAGCCGAAGGGTTCCACCCTCTCTTCTACCGACGGCAAGCCATAGCGCAAACACTGCCGCCGCCAGCAGACAAAGCAGGAGCAAAATGACATCTGCCCCCGTCATATGTTGTTTTCGTTCCGTCTTTTCACGCATAATGATATTCTACCACAGCCGAACATATGTTTCAAGTTCTGCATTTACATTCTGTCCCGGCAGGTATCTCGCTTAATTCTGCTGCAACACCTCAGAGATGGCTTCAAGCCGTCTGCAGTCACGGGGAAGACTTCCTGTGAGTTCAGGGGATTGTACCGTGTGGATGTACATACAGGCAATACCACTGTCATGGGCACCCCAGGCGTCGGCCAGCCAGTCATTCCCGATCATCACGGAAGCTTTCGGATCAAGGCCGTGCTTTTCTATGAGCGCGCCGTAAAACAGAGGGGAAGGCTTCTTAAACCCGATGTCCGAGGAGATCATCACATCATCAAACAGATCATAAATTCCCAGAGAACGCAGCTCCGGCTCCGTGAACAGACGCTGGGCGTTTGAAAGAAGATAAATTCTCTTCCCTTGGCGGCGCAGTTCGTTCAACAGCAGTTTTGCTCCCTCATAAAGGCGGATATAATTCAAGGAGACGGCACGGAACATCAATGCATAGTCTGCAAGCCCCTGAGGTGTCTGCTCCAGGCCCTTTTCATGGTACAGTTGCGAGAAGACCTGCAACAGATCCACCTCGATCTGATCCTGTGTCAACTCTGGAATCCGCTCCCTGTACTTTTCATATTGCTTCCGGCTCAGAGCGCTGATCAGGCTCCTGTACCGCTTCCGCAGTTCCGCCGCAGAATAAGGAGCGCCCTGAAACGTCATATAACCGGCCATATATTTCCATAATGAGGCTTTGCTTTCATTGGTATGGATGTCCACCAGGGTACCGTATAAGTCAAAGATATAATTCTCATACATAGTTCATGCTCCTTTTTGTCTAAAAGCAAAAGGCCTACACTGTTGCTTTCCACAATAACAATATACTTTAGGGAGCAGAATATTTCAAACCAAATAATTGTACATACCATGCCCGGTGGATGAGCCGTCCTGATTTTTTTCATACACCCATTCGCCGTCCCCGCATAAGATAAACCATAAACAACATTTGGAGGACACAAACATGAGCGATCTTACAGCAACTCACTGCG
>CAZUZZ010000037.1:0-10415 GCA_964625055.1 uncultured Bacteroides sp.
TGCCGGCGCTGTGAAAAGCCCGCACCATATCCCGGTACTCTCCCGACACATCCTTATCGTGCGCATAGGCGCTCTTCGGCATATAGTATAGGCCCTTTTGATAGCCCCAATAATTCAATCTGGGCGCAGGTTTCTCTTTCTCGTCCTCAGACGGCAGCTCCTGCTTATAGGAAAGCACAGCCTGTTCCATAGTCTGCGCCGTATTTTCAGGCATCACCTCATCAAACTCGTAACAGGGCATAAGAAGCGCCATATTGATCCCCAACTCCTGCAGATAGGGTATCTTTTCCGCCACGCCGGCATAAGTACCTTTACGTTTGACGCCGGAAGAACGGTGCTTCGTAAAACCACGCACATGAAGCGCATATAGTATCATCTCCTCCTGCGGGATACGGACATAGCCATCCTCCCCCCAGTCATAAGGCTCATCCACTGCCCGGCAGCGCGGAAGCGCTGTTTTCGGCTCTCCATAGCGTCCGGAATCTTCCATCCGTTTACAGTAGGGATCCTGATAGATCTCCTCCCCTTTGTAAAAGAGATAGCTGCAGCTCCTATCCCGGTAGCCGCAAAGCATCATAGCACAGACCGCTCCCACCCGACAGTTATCCGGGAAGGGAATCCGCACGCCCTCCCGATGCTTTCTGTCATAGAGAATGATCCCTGCCTCCTCTATTCCATTGCACACCGCACAGACGCGCAGTCCTTCTTCTTCAAAAGAAACACCCAGCGGATAGATCCGTGTCCCTTTTACACTCTTTATCTGGAATGTTTTTTGCATGAAAGCCTCCATCCATTCAAGCCAGATTCCGCCTCTCGCTGTTTCACGGCTAAGAATCGAATTCTAAGTCAGTTTATATTATACTGAAAATACCGACTTATTTCAATCAAAAAAGTTTTACGCTATTCTTTCTTAAAGGTTTTACTTTCTTGGTTCCTGTGTTTATGGTATGATAAAGCAAATAAAAGAAACAGGAGGATCTGCCATGAGCAAAGAAGATAAAAATCCCACTCAGGAGGAACTGGACAAGGAGGAAATGACCGTTGAGCTGGAGCTGGACGACGGCTCTCATGTCACCTGCGCCGTGGTCACGATCCTGACTGTGGCTGGCAAAGATTATATCGCACTCCTGCCTCTTTCTGAGGACGGCGAAAATACGGACGGTGAAGTCTGGTTCTATCGATACAGCGAAAATCCGAAGGACCCCAACGAGGAGCCCGAGCTTGGTTATATCGAAGACGACGAGGAATACGAGGCCGTAGCGGACGCCTTCGACGAATTTTTAGACACCGCCGAGTTCGACGAGCTGGTAGATGACGAGGAGTCATGAGACAATAGCGGATTTAAAAACCGGGAAGGAGCATCCTTTCCGGTTTTTCCATTGTGAAAAAACAGGCAGAGCTTCTCTTTTGCTCTGGTCATAGCCACATAGAACATCCGCCTCTCCTCCTCTATCTCCTCCAACGTCTTGGCTTTATCCATGGGGATTTTACCCTCGTTACATTCCGGCAGGAAAACCGTGGGAAATTCCAGTCCCTTGGAGGCGTGCATGGTCATAAGCAGGACGCCCTCCTCATCCGCTTTCACCGGCCTCTGAATGGTTTCTTTATATTGACTGATATAATCATCCATATCCCGCAGCGTCATAAACTGTCTGGAAAAATTCTCAAACCACTCTCCGATCTGTATCAATTCCTCCGCCTTTTTTGCGCCATATTTTTCCCGCAGATAGGTATCGTAGCCGATCACCTTACGGATGTATCGAATCTGTAAATGCAGCCGTTTGGAAGAAAGCGCCTCCATATCCCGGTAGAGTCTCTTTACCCGCTCCTGTATGGCGGGCGTGTTCTGGTAATAGGCGATCAGCTTCTCCCGCTCCACCCGTTCTTCCGGCAGGCTGTCCCGTTTCATATAGCGCACAGGCCGGTTCATGATCCGCAGGAAATACCGTCTGCTTACATCCCCCTTCGCAAGCGCCAGATAGGCGCGGATATCCTGTATCACAAAGTGGGCAAACCGATCTTTTGGTTTTTCCCGCATGGTACAGGGAATCCCCGCCTCGCGCAGCGTCTGCACCCAGAGCCCGCAGGCAAAATTGGTCCGGCAGATCATGGCACAGGCAGACAGACTGCCCTGAACCTGTTCTTGTTTCAGAGCCGCCGTCACAGCCTCTGTAAGCGATTCCTCCGTCTCCGCCCGGTGCAGGGAAAATCCTTCCCCTTTTTCGTGGTTTGCCAGAATCTCCTTGGACAGCCGGTTCTTATTCTCTCCGATCACCGCGCCTGCCGCCTCCACGATCTTTCTGTGGCAGCGGAAGTTGACATCCAGCAGAATGCATCTGGCCTGTGAGAAGTCTTGAAAGAACTGCTGCATACTGTCAGGGCTTGCCCCGCGGAAGCCATAGATGGACTGATCGTCGTCTCCCACGATAAACAGATTGTTCTCAGGCGCCGCAAGCAGCTTTACGATCTCATACTGAACCGGAGAGATATCCTGAAATTCGTCCACCAGAATATACTGAAACTGTTCCTGCCATCCTGTAAGGCTTTTCGCATCCTCCCGAAGCAGCTTGAGACAAGCCGCCATCAGATCGTCAAAATCAAACTTTAAAAATTCCTCCAGATAGCTCTGATACTCTGTTCGTAAAAACCGGAAATCCTCCTCTCCCATCTTGCCGATCTTTACCGGAAGTTCTGTCAATCCGGACTTGGCTCTGCTTATCGCCGAAAGGACTTCCTCCATATCTTCCTCCTGTAAATAGAGAAACCGTTTGTGCATATGCAGAATATCCCGAATCAGTTTCCGCTTTTCTGTTTCTGTGATAATGGTGTAGCTGCGATACTGCGCCGATTTTTTTAAGATATGATAGAAGACTGCGTGAAAGGTGCCAAAGTGTACCGGCGGCCTCTCCGTCTCCATCAGACGAAAGAATCTCTCCTGCATTTCCAGTGCAGCGGCTTTCGTGAATGTGATGACTAGAATGTGTGAGGGATCCACGCCCTCGGATGTGATGAGTCTGTGAATGCGATGTGTGGTGACGAAGGTTTTGCCACTGCCGGGCCCGGCTAAGACGCCTGCCGGCCCGACTGTGTGCAGAATGGCTTCTCTCTGCCTGTCTGTGCAGGAAAGATCAAGCCTGTTCAAGCATTGCGATTCCCTGCCTGATCCTTGCAAGGGATTCTTCCTTTCCCAAAACCTCCATGAGCTCCGTCGCACCGCCCGGCGTCATCTGCTTGCCGGAAACTGCCGTTCTCACAGGCCACATCACATATCCGTTTTTATAGCCCTTCTCCGTCACATAAGCGGACAGGGTCTGATAGAGCGCATCGTTGGAATAATCCTCCTGTGCTTCCAGGATTGGTAACAGATCCTTGAGGACCTCTAAAGAGGTCAGCGCATTGGTCTTCATCTTCTTGTGGGTATACATCGCCACATCATATGCCGGAAGCGCATCAAAGAAATCCACATGGTCTTTGATATCCGGGAAAATCTCAATCCGTGTCTTGACCATGGCGGCGATCTTCTTCAGATCGTACTCCTTTTTCACCGCCTCCTTTAAATAAGGCTCTGCCATCTCATAGAACCGCTCAAAATCCATGGCCTTCAGGTATTCCCCGTTCATCCATTTCAGCTTGGTGTAATCGAACACTGCCGGGGATTTAGAGAGATGATGATAGTCAAACCGCTTCACCAGCTCCTCCAGCGTAAAGATCTCCTCATTGTCCTCCGGACTCCATCCAAGGAGCGCCACAAAGTTTACGATGGCCTCGGAGAGAAAACCCTGCTCAATCAGATCCTCATAGGAGGAATGCCCGCAGCGTTTGGACAGCTTCTGGTGGGACTCGTCCGTGATCAGCGGACAGTGCACATACTCCGGCACCTCCCAGCCGAAAGCCTCGTAGAGACGGTTGTATTTCGGTGAGGAGGAAAGGTACTCATTACCACGCACCACATGGGTGATCCCCATCAGGTGGTCATCCACCACATTGGCAAAATTGTAGGTAGGGTAACCGTCCGACTTGATCAGGATCATATCGTCAAGCTCAGCATTGTCCACGGTAATGTCCCCGTAGATATCGTCATGGAAGGTGGTCGTCCCCTCGGTGGGGTTATTCTGCCGGATCACATAGGGTTTCCCTTCCGCCAGATTTTTCTCCACTTCCTCCTTCGACAGATGCAGACAGTGCTTGTCGTAGACATTGATCTCCTTGCCCGCCACCGTCTGGGTCAGGGCAGCCAGCCGCTCCTTATCGCAGAAGCAATAGTAGGCTTCGCCCTTCTCGATCAGCTGTTTCGCATACTGTAAATAGATGCCCTGCTTCTGGCGTTCGCTCTGCACATAAGGACCCACACCGCCATCCTTATCCGGTCCTTCGTCATGGGCAAGTCCTGTATTCTCCAGAGTGCGGTAGATGATATCCACTGCCCCCTCCACATAACGTTCCTGATCCGTATCCTCAATCCGCAGGATAAAATCCCCGCCCTCATGTTTTGTGATCAGATAGGCATAAAGCGCCGTTCTTAAATTCCCCACGTGCATCCGTCCGGTAGGGCTGGGCGCATACCTAGTTCTTATTTTTTCCATATCCGTTTCCTCTCTGCCTTCTACTGTGCTGCTTCTTCTCTATTCTGCGCGGGTATCTTCTGCGGCGCCGCCTCCTTAAAGGCAGACACTGCCTTCGCCGCTGCCGGAATCGCAATATTCGTACCTGCGCCAGCCACACAACCGCCGGGACAAGCCATACCCTCGATCAGGCAGCCGTTCTTCTTGCCGGCCTTGGCAAGCATCAGTATCTTCTTACACTCTGAAAGACTCTCCGCGTGTTCGATATGCACTTCTACATCGGGATAATACTCTCTCACACACTCCTCGATGGCGCTGGCCACGCCGCCCGCCACACCGTAGCCGCGTCCTGCGCCGGTGGCTCCCCGCATCTCATCCATGGCCTGGATCTCTTTCAGCAGGATTCCCTTAGCCTCAAAAATACCTGTCAATTCCTCAAAGGTGATGACAAAGTCCACGTCCGAGCGGATCGTCCGTCTGGATGCCTCCAGCTTCTTGGAAGCACATGGTCCTATAAAGACCACCTTGGCATCGGGATGCTCCTCCTTGATCACTCTGGCCGTAGCCACCATGGGCGTCAGCGCATTGGAGATCTTATCTATGGTCTCCGGGAAAAATTTCTTCGCCAACACAGACCAGGACGGGCAGCAGGAGGTCAGACTGAATGGAAGCTTGCCTGTGGAAACTTCTTTCGCGTAGTGCTCCGCTTCCGCGATCGCACCCATATCCGCACCGATCGCTGTCTCATATACATCGTAAAAGCCCAGTTCTTTAAGCGCCGTCTTTAACATATCCGGCGTCACATCCGGCCCGAACTGTCCCGCAAAAGCAGGCGCCACCTGCGCGATGATCTTACCACCCGCCTGCAGGGCACGGATCAGCTGGAAGATCTGTGACTTGTCAGCGATCGCGCCGAAGGGACAGTTCACCATACACTGTCCGCAGGAGACACACAGCTCATTGTCGATCACCGCACGTCCCTTCTCGTCATTTTTGATGGCGTTCACTCCGCAGGCTCCCGCACAGGGTCTCACCTGATGGGCGATGGCATCATAAGGACAGACCGCCTTACATTTACCGCATTTGATACATTTTTCCGGATCGATCACCGACCGGCCGTCTACCATGGAGATTGCCCCTCTGGGACATACCTCTCTACAAGGATGCGCCACACAGCCCATACAGCGGTCTGTCACATAATATCGATTCTCCGGACAAGCGTTGCACGCCGAAGGAATAACCTGCATCAGCGGCGGCTCGTAGTATTTTTCCGAGATATTGCTCTCCTCCAGCCCCTGCGTCAGATGCACCGGCACATTTTCCGGCCGCAGGGAAAGCCCCATGGCCAGACGAATCCGCTCTCTCACGATCGCCCGATCCCTGTATATATTCCCGTAATCCGATTCATCGTAATTTACGATCTTGTAAGGCAACGCCTCAATGTCATCCTTCAGATTCTCTGAATGATAAGCCAGATGCGCCACTTCCTTAAAAATACGTCTTCTGTTCTTGCGAACCTGCGTATCGATTCCTCTCATCTTAGATATCCACGCCTTTCTCTTGATTGTTAATATTTTCACAATCTTTGCAGACAAACTGCCCTCTATTCGATATTCATTGTGGCACAAAGTCCCGAGGAAGTCAATCATTCTATGATGAGAAAAAGAAAAGACGGCTTCTAACGCCGTCTTCTTCTCAACCAGATCACAAGCCCGGTAACAAGGGTCACAAGGGGAATCACGATCACACAGAGTAACGCCGTGATATAGGCTGTCTGCGCCTTAAATACCAGATTCGTCATCGCAAGACTCTTGACCGGCACTGCCACAGGCGTTTCATGATCCGCCAACTCACTGATCATACTGCCAAAGAGCTTCACATTATTGCCCGGCGACATATCATCCGCAAGCCCTGTGAAAAGACTCTCACCGCCCACCAGAAAGGCGTGGGAAATGTCATCCTCTCCCGCGGCTTTTTCCACTTCCAGACTGACTACAAAGGGGCCGTCAATATCCGCCGCCGTCTTGTTGTAATTACTGCTGTCCGTAACATCCACCTTGCTGAACGCCTCGCCGCTTGTTGTCAGAAGGGGTGTGTAATAGATCTCATCAGAGGTTTCCTCATCGTAGGCAAGACCTTTAGAGAAAGGCGCGAAGACCAGCGCATTCGCCAAAGGCTCCGTCACTTTGGCAGATGCAATCTCCGGGAACAGATAGTAAGGATTCTGGTAATAATAATTCCGATCCATCTCCACTATGGTTCCCTCCACCTCCGAAACCCCGTAAAAATTCAGTATGGTATCAAAGTTCGTCATCTCCTCATCGGTCATGGTCACAACGATCAAGGCATTGCCGCCCTTTTCCAGATAGTCGATCACCTTCTGCGCATCCTCTTTGGAATAATCGTTGGTGGGGGCATCTAACAGCAGTCCCTGCGCATCTTCTGGGATCTCATCCACCGTATAGAGCATGAGTGTCTCGCAGGATACATTTTCCTTCTCCATGGCCTTGATAAAGGTCTCCTCAAGCTCCAGCTCCCCATGCCCGCCAATCGTATAAAACACCGGCATATCATCGGTAGTGACATAAGCTAACGCCGACACGATCTGCCCCTCTGCGTCATAGCCGGTAGTCTCGTAGCTGTAGGTGGAATAGTTCATCTCGTAGACGTAAATATCCTCGTAGTCCACCACCTGACTGCGTTTTTCGCCCACTACGATCAGGCTGTTGGTAACCGGCTGATCAGTCGTAAAACTCTGATAGAAGTTCGGGTTCTTAGAGGGGCTCACATACTGCACCTCGACATGGGAAGCCCTGTCTTTTATCCGCTCCAGAGTCTTGCCAAGGTCCGCGTCTCCGGCTTCTTCATCCGCCAGCACATAGATCGTCACATCCTCGGTCATGCCATCCAGAAAATCCTTTGTCTCCTCCAAAAGCGCATACCTCTTATTTTCCGTCAGGTCAAAGGAAGAATACTGCTCCGGCACATAATTCAAGCTCAGATTCACGATAACAGTCAAAGCGATTGCCGTCACGATCCCAGAGACACTGTAGGCACCCATCCTAAGACCGCCGCCGGAGACACTGTAGCGGCGCTTCTGAATCGACTGCGCCGTACAGAAGAGCGCCAGAGCGATAGCAGAAAGATAATAGACCACAGCCTCCAATTCAAAGTAACCCGCAGAAAGCGTGTCAAACCGCCCCACCATATCAAAGCAATTCAGGATACGCGCAAGGATCGTCGTGACCGTAGAGGTCCCTGTGGTAGTGAGCAGATTCGCTATCCCCGGCATGATATATCCCAGAAACAGGACACCAAAAGAAAGCACCGCTGCGATCACCACGCTCTCCGTCAGGGACGAGAGAAAAAGTCCCACTGCCAGCGCAAGACAGCCGTACAGGAAAAACCCCAAAAGGGACGAATAGGAAACGCCTATCCTGAACTCTCCCCCCTGCATGAGAAAGAGCGGGAGCACTCCCATAAATGCCGTAGGAATAACAAGCACCGTCACCAGAGCCAGATATTTTCCAAGAACGATCTTTCCCACCGAGACCGGAGCCGTCAGTATCAGCTGGTCGGTCTTATTCTTGCGCTCCTCCGAGAGCGACCGCATAGTAAGGATCGGCACCGTCACAATAAAGGTAAATACAATACTCTGCAGCACATAGGATATGGTCGGATACCCCATGAGCATATTGTAGACCTGAAAATAAAGCCCCAACACAAAGAGATTAACTGCCACGAAGAGCCATCCTGTAAAGGAGCAGAAGTAAGAACGCACCTCTCTTTTATAGATCGCTGTCATCTGTCTCTTCCTCCTTTACAATTTCCTCTGAATCCGTTTCGCCCTGATCCTCTTCTGTCTCTGCATCAGATTCTGTCAGCTTCAGGAAAATATCCTCCAGCGATTTTTCAGACCGGCTCATAGACAAAATGGGCATACCCGCCCCCGAAAGCGCCACAGACAACTCCTTGCGGATATCCGCATTTTCCTTCACTGCCAGACGGATCAAAATACTGCCCTCTTCCTCCCCGTCCTCAAAGGTAAAGCGCTCCACCGCATCCAGCTTCTTTAAAATTTCTTCCGCCTGCTCCCGTTCGCCGAGAACCGTCACGATCTGCTCCGACGTCCCCCGCATTCGCTCCTGCAATTCCTCCGGAGAACCGCTCGCCACCAGCTTTCCATGAGAGATAATCATAATATGGTCGCACACGGCGCTGATCTCGGAAAGAATGTGAGAACTTAAGATCACCGTATGCTCTCCTGCAAGTCCCCGGATCAGATCACGCATCTCTATGATCTGCTTGGGATCCAGGCCCACCATAGGCTCATCCAGGATCAAAACCTTCGGATCTCCCACAAGAGCCTGAGCAAGCCCGACTCTCTGCTTATAACCCTTGGAGAGATTTCGGATCATACGTCCTCTCACCTCTTCCAGTCCAAGCTGCTGCAACAGACCTTCCACTCGTGTTTTGCGCTCGTTCTTCGCCACCTTTTTCAGTTCCGCCGCAAACAACAGAAATTCCCATACCGTCATATCCGTATACAGAGGCGGCACCTCCGGCAGATAGCCGATACATTTCTTTGCCGCAATGGGCTCCTTCAGGATATCGTGCCCATCGATCAGGACACGTCCTCCATCAGCCGCAATATACCCTGTCATCACATTCATGGTCGTGGATTTTCCCGCGCCGTTCGGACCCAGAAAACCATATATTTTCCCCTCTTCCACAACAAACGACATATCATCCACCGCGGTGCGGCCTCCATATCGTTTAACTAAATTCTCTACCTTTATCAAAATAGATTCCTCCCTCCCGGACAGCTAGTACTAATATACTGGAAAAATGTGTCTCTATTCGTATCAATTTGTGAAGATTCTGTGTCCTGGCTACAGGAAACCCAAAACACACTTAAATGATTATAACATACAATATATTAAAAAAAATAGAAACTTAGTACACCAATTTTTATATTGGCGCACTTACAGAAAGGAAGCATATGCGAGATTATCTCTACAGGGAACCTATCGATGAATTTCCCATCGCCATGGCCTATGTCCCCTGGCAGCGCTTTAAGGGGATCTGCGAGAATCTGGAAAAAGGATACCTTGACGGCACCGTATTCCCGGAGCTCGACAAACCATTTACGGGAAGGAGATGTTGTAAAAGATGAATACACAATTTGCAAATGAGCAGGAAAAGCTGCTCCACGATATCGGCGTCTTAGGCTTCGTAGTCGTCGAATTGTCCCTCTATCTGGACACCCATCCCGATGATCAGAATGCCATGGAATATTTCAATCACTATAACCGGCTGGCAAACCAGGCCAAAAAAGAGTATTCCGCTAAATACACCCCTCTCACGCTCTCCTGTGTGGACACAACAAAGTGCAATGACTGGCAGTGGGCGCTCAGCCCCATGCCCTGGGAAGGAGGATGTAATTAATGTGGAATTATGAGAAAAGACTTGAGTTTCCCGTAAACATCAAAGAGGCAAACGCGGACATCGCACAGGCCATCATCAGCCAGTACGGCGGACCTGACGGAGAGATGGGCGCATCTATGCGCTATCTGTCCCAGAGATATGCCTGCCCCTACAGAGAGGTTTCCGCGATCTTGACGGACATCGGCACCGAGGAACTTGCCCACCTGGAAATGGTAGCCGCCATTGTTCACCAGCTCACCAAAAACCTCTCCATGGAACAGATTGAGGAGAGCGGTTTCCGCAATTATTATGTGGATCACACCATCGGTATCTGGCCGCAGGCTGCGGGGGGAATGCCGTTTAGTGCCGCACAGTTCCAGTCCACCGGCGATATCATTACGGATCTGATGGAGGATATGGCTGCCG
>CAZUZZ010000038.1:0-1888 GCA_964625055.1 uncultured Bacteroides sp.
TTTATGATATGGGAATGAAACATAGGAGGACAATGGAAAATGAATAAGGAATTGATGGAGGCGCTGGATATTCTGGAGAGAGAGAAGGAGATCAGCAAGGAGACTCTCTTCGAGGCCATCGAAAATTCACTGATCACCGCTTACAAAAATCACTTTGGCAAGGCGGACAATGTGAAGGTGGAGATCGACAGGGAGACCTGTGATTTCTACTGCTACGCAGAGAAGGAAGTCGTCGAAGAGGTGGAGGACTCCGTGATGCAGATCTCCAGCGAGGACGCGAAGGAGATCGATCCGAAAGCCAAGGTGGGCGATGTGATCCGCGTGGAGGTCCGCTCCAAGGAATTCGGACGTATCGCGACCCAGAACGCCAAGAGCGTGATCTTACAGAAGATTCGTGAGGAAGAGAGAAGCGTCATCTACAATCAGTACTTTGAGAAGGAGAAGGATGTGGTGACCGGCATTGTGCAGCGGTATATGGGAAAGAACATTTCCATAAATCTGGGCAAGGCGGATGCCATCTTAAATGAGAATGAGCAGGTGCGCAGCGAGCATTTCCGTCCCACTGAGAGGATTAAGGTGTACATCCTGGAGGTGAGAAACACTCCCAAGGGTCCCAGGATCTTAGTCAGCCGTACCCATCCGGAACTGGTAAAGCGGCTTTTTGAGTCCGAGGTGACGGAGATCAAGGACGGTACGGTGGAGATCATGAGCATCGCCAGAGAGGCGGGCAGCAGGACGAAGATCGCGGTGCGTTCCAACAATCCCAATGTGGATGCGGTGGGAGCCTGCGTGGGTATCAATGGCGCAAGAGTCAATTCGATCGTAGATGAGCTCTGCGGAGAGAAGATCGATATCGTAAACTGGGATGAGAACCCCGGTAACCTGATCCAGAATGCACTCTCTCCGGCAAAGATCGTGGCAGTGTTTGCGGATCCCGATGAAAAGACTGCCAAGGTGGTAGTGCCGGATTACCAGCTGTCTCTTGCCATCGGAAAAGAGGGACAGAACGCAAGACTGGCAGCCAGACTGACAGGCTATAAGATCGACATTAAGAGTGAGACGCAGGCCAAGGATGCTCCCGGATTCCGTTACGAGGATTACGTCTACGACGATGAGGAGTATGACGAGGAAGAGTATGAGGGCGAGTATGAGGAAGACGGGTACGTAGAAGAGGACTACGCGCAGGAATAAGATTGAAAATTAAAACTTTTAATCTGCGCAAAAGGGCAGCGCAGAAATGAGGAAAATAATGGCAAAAAAAATATCTCTGCGCCAGTGCGTGGGCTGCGGGCAGATGAAAGATAAAAAAGAGATGATGCGTGTGTTGAAGAGCGCGGAGGGTCCGGTGGTTTTGGACGTGACCGGGAGAAAAAACGGAAGAGGCGCCTACTTGTGTAAGAGCGGCGACTGTCTGGCGGGAGCGAGAAAAAACAAGGGACTGGAACGGTCGCTTAAGATGCGCATACCGGATGAAATATACGAGAATCTGGAGAAGGAGTTTGAGGAGGGCGGGTATGAGTCAAATGCCGGGAAAGGATAAGGTATTGTCCATGCTGGGACTCGCCACACGCTCCAGAAATGTTGTCAGTGGCGGATTTGCAACGGAACAGGCGGTCAAGAGCGGTAAGGCCCGTCTGGTCATCATAGCGGAGGATGCGTCGGGTAATACCAGAAAGAAGTATAGTAATATGTGTGATTTTTACAGGGTTCCCTGTGTGATCCATGGAACGAAGAACGTGCTTGGACATTCCATGGGCAAGGAGGAGAGATCGATCCTTGCGTTGACAGATGAGGGATTTGCAGATTCGATACAGAAGCATTTAGCGGATTCGAAATAGTTGGAGGTAGTAAGTATGGCGAAGATGAAAGTACATGAGCTTGCAAAAGA
>CAZUZZ010000038.1:1988-10154 GCA_964625055.1 uncultured Bacteroides sp.
GCAGCAGGAGAGACGGTTAGAGCAGCGGCAGCAGGAGAAGCGGGAAAACAGCAGGAACGTAACGACGACAGCCGGACAGGAGAGAGCGGGCAGTGCAGGAGAAAATCACAGAGCTGAGGGCCAGAGCAGGCCGAATCATAACAACGGTCAGGGTGATCGCAGGAGTGGCGGCGCTCCCTTCGCTGGTGGCCGGAACGGTGGAAATAATGACCGCGCTCAGAGAGGAGCTGGCGGGCAGGACAATAGATTTCGGAAAAATAACGGTCCAAAGGACTTTGTCGCCGAGGCGCCTGGCAAGGACGTGGAGAAGCATCGGGAGGACGAGAAGCGCAGGGCCAATCAGGACAGGGATAAACGCTCCAGGAAGGATCATATCTATGAGGAGGACGAAGCGGCTGTAAAGAACCGCAACAGAGCGGGCCGGTTTATCAAGCCGGAGAAGAAGCCGGAGGAGTCCAAAGAGGAACAGATCAAGGTGATCACGATCCCGGAGACTCTGACCATCAGGGATCTTGCGGATAAGATGAAGATCCAGCCCTCCGCGATCATTAAGAAGCTCTTTTTACAGGGGCAGATTGTGACATTAAATTCTGATGTCACCTTCGAGGAGGCTGAGAATATTGCCATCGAGTACGAGATCATCTGTGAAAAAGAGGTCAAGGTAGATGTGATCGAGGAGCTTCTGCGAGAGGAAGAGGAGGATGAGGCTACCATGGTGGCGCGTCCGCCGGTCATCTGCGTTATGGGTCATGTGGACCACGGTAAGACCTCCCTTCTGGATGCGATCCGTAAGACCAATGTAACGGATAAAGAGGCGGGTGGCATCACCCAGGCCATCGGTGCATACACGGTGAGCGCCAAGGGACAGAGCATTACGTTCCTGGATACGCCGGGTCATGAGGCCTTTACCGCTATGCGTATGCGCGGCGCCAATTCGACGGATATCGCGGTTCTGGTGGTGGCGGCTGACGACGGCGTGATGCCCCAGACCGTGGAGGCGATCAACCATGCGAAGGCGGCAGGGATTGAGATCATCGTGGCAGTCAATAAGATCGATAAGCCCAACGCGAACATTGACCGTGTGAAGCAGGAGATGACAGAGTATGAGCTGATTCCGGTAGATTGGGGCGGATCCACGGAGTTTGTGCCGGTGTCTGCAAAATCGGGAGAGGGAATCGAGAATCTGTTAGAGACGATCCTGCTCACAGCGGAGATCTTAGAGCTTAAGGCGAACCCTGACAGAAATGCCAGAGGTCTGGTGATCGAGGCAGAGTTGGATAAGGGAAGAGGCCCGGTAGCTACCGTTCTGGTGCAGAAGGGTACTCTCCATGTGGGAGATTTTATCTCAGCAGGAGCAAGTCACGGCAAAGTGCGTGCAATGATAGACGATAAGGGAAGACGTGTCAAGGAGGCGACTCCTTCCACACCGGTGGAGATTCTGGGATTATCCGATGTACCCAGCGCCGGCGAGGTGTTTATCGTCCATGAAAATGATAAGAGCGCAAAATCCTATGCGGAGACCTATATGGTGCAGCATAAGGAGGAGATGCTGGCAGAGACAAAGACCAAGATGTCCCTGGACGATCTGTTCAACCAGATCCAGGAGGGCAATCTGAAGGAACTGAACCTGATCGTCAAGGCGGATGTACAGGGCAGCGTGGAGGCCGTAAAACAGAGTTTGATGAAGCTGTCCAACGAGGAAGTGGTGGTGAAGTGTATCCACGGCGGCGTGGGTGCGATCAACGAGTCGGATGTGTCTCTGGCTTCCGCATCCTCGGCTATCATCATCGGCTTCAATGTGAGACCGGATGCTACCGCCAAGACCGTGGCAGAGCGGGAAGGCGTGGATGTGCGTCTTTACAAGGTGATCTATCAGGCAATCGAGGATATCGAGGCAGCCATGAAGGGTATGTTGGATCCGATCTTCGAGGAGAAGGTGATTGGTCACGCGGAGGTTCGCCAGATCTTCAAGGCGTCTGCAATCGGCAATATTGCAGGTTCCTATGTGCTTGACGGTGAGTTCCAGAGGAATTGTAAGATTCGCATCCGCAGAGGCGAGGAGCAGATCTATGAGGGTGAGCTTGCCTCCCTGAAGCGTTTCAAGGATGATGTGAAGGAAGTGAAAGCCGGATTCGAGTGCGGTCTGGTGTTTGAGGGCTTCGACAAGATGCAGGAGCTTGATATCGTAGAGGCTTATATCATGGTGGAGGTACCCAGGTGAGAAAGAATAGTGTCAAGAATACCCGCATCAACGGGGAGGTGCAGCGTGCACTGGCGGAGATCATCCGCAGCGGGATCAAGGATCCGAGGATCGCGCCTATGACCTCTGTGGTGGCGGTGGAGGTGGCTCCCGATCTGAAGACCTGTAAGGTGTGGATCAGTGTGCTGGGGGATGAAAAGGCACAGGCGGATACCCTTGCGGGGCTTAAGAGCGCGGAGGGGTATATCCGCGGACAGCTGGCGCACACCATCAATCTGCGCAATACGCCGCAGTTGACCTTTATCATGGATCAATCCATTGCCTACGGGGTGAATATGGCGAGGCGGATCGAGGAAGTGGTCGCGTCAGACCGGGAAGCGGCAAAAACAGATGAGGGAAGTGAAAATGAAGAAGATCAGTGATTTCAAGGAGGCAAAGTCCATAGCGATCAGCGGCCATGTCAGACCCGACGGGGATTGTGTCTGTTCGGTGATGGCGTTGTATCTCTATCTGCAAAAGGAGGTGCCCCGGGCGCAGATCGATGTGTATCTGGAGGAGCCGCCGGCTGTTTTTCGGTTTTTAAAGGGAATAGAAGATATTAAATCAGAATTTAACACTGATGAGACGTATGATGTTTTCATTGCGCTGGATTGTAATGATGAGCGTTTGGGGGATGCACTGCCTATTTTTAATCGTGCGCACAGGCGCGTCAATATAGATCACCACATCAGCAATACGGGATGCGGGGACGAGAATGTGGTGGAGCCGGAAAGAAGTTCTACGGCGGAGCTGCTCTATGATCTGATGGAGCGGGAACTGGTGGATGAGGAGATCGCCAAGGCTATTTATATCGGTATGGCACATGATACAGGGGTATTTCGGTATTCCAACACATCGCCCCGCACTCTGCAGATCGCGGCGGAACTGCTTAAATTTGGATTTGATTTTTCTGCATTGATAGAGGATACTTTTTATGAGAAGACCTATGTGCAGACGCAGATCATGGGCAGAGCTGTTCTGGAGAGCATACGCTTTATGAATAACAGGTGTATTGTAAGTATGGTGAGCCGCCGCATGATGGACTTTTATCAGGTGACCTCCAAGGATCTGGACGGTATTGTGAATCAGCTGCAGGGCGTCAGAGGTGTGGACTGTGCGATCTTCATGTATGAGATCGGTACGATGGAGTACAAAGTGAGTATGCGCTCCAACGGCCGGGTCAATGTGGCAGAGATTGCTGTGAAATTTGGCGGAGGCGGCCACGTGCGGGCCGCGGGATGTACCATGAACGGCACTTATCACGACAATATCAACAACCTGTCGAAGGAGATCGCGGCACAGTTGGAACAGAAATGAGGCGTTTATGTATAACGGGATCATGAATGTATACAAGGAGGCCGGATTTACGTCCCACGATGTGGTGGCGAAGCTTAGGGGCATCTGTAAACAGAAAAAGATAGGGCATACAGGAACACTCGACCCGGATGCGGTCGGCGTGCTTCCTGTATGTTTTGGTTCGGGCACGAAATTGTGCGATATGCTCACAGATTGGGATAAAGAGTATATTGCTACGCTTCAGCTGGGGCTCGTGACGGACACCCAAGATATATCGGGACGGGTGTTATTGAAAGCGGATCCGGAAAAAGTATGTGCAGCCACCGAAGAAAAGGCGGTGGAGAGCGTGATGAGTTTCCTCGGAGAGTACGACCAGATTCCGCCCATGTATTCGGCGCTCAAGGTAAACGGGAAAAAGCTCTACGAGCTGGCAAGGGCGGGCCGGGAGGTGGAGCGAAAGCCCCGCAGGGTACAGATCGGGGAGCTGGAGATTTTAGAGATGTCGCTTCCAACGATCCGTTTTCGGGTAGTCTGCTCCAAAGGGACCTACATTCGGACGCTCTGCCACGACATCGGAGAAAAATTAGGCTGTGGCGGGGTGATGGCGGCCCTTCAGAGAAGCCGGGTGGGAATCTTTGGCGTAGAGGAGGCGCTCACGCTCGCCCAGATCGAGCGCCTGCGGGATGAAAATAGAATATCGGACGTTATTATTCCGCCGGACGGCGTGTTTGGTCAGTGCCGGGCTGTGAAAGTGACGCCGGACGGACGACGGCTTTTGGAGAACGGCAACCGGCTGCCGGGACGGATGTTTTCGGAGAATGTGAGTCTGCAGGAGGCGGAACAGATTCGGATGTACGATGAGGCAGGCCGGTTTTACGGTATTTATCAATACTACAGTGAGAGAGACGAGGCAAGACCTGTAAAGATGTTTTTATGACAAAAGCGAGATGGACGGTATGTTGATCATAGACAATAAAACAGAATTTAATTTACAGAAAAAGAGCGCCGTGGCACTGGGAAAGTTTGACGGGATTCATCTGGGACACCGGGAACTTTTAAACAGGGTGCTGGAGCAGAAAAAGCAGGATCTCACCACTGTGGTCTTCACTTTTGACACATCGGCGGCTTCCTTTTTCGGCGGGGAGGAAAAGGCTTTATCCACCAGGGAAGAGAAACGGGCGGTCTTTGCCCGGATGGGGATCGATGTGTTGATCGAGTTCCCGTTGAACCGGGAGACGGCAGCTACGGAGCCGGCGGATTTTATCTCCCGTTATCTGGCGGGTCAGATGCAGACAGCGTATCTGTGTGCAGGGCCGGATGTTTCCTTCGGCAAGGGCGGAGCGGGAGATTATGCGCTTCTTGCCCGCTGTGCGAAAGACTATGGGTATCAGGTGGAATTGATCGATAAGGTCCGCGTGGATGGGGAGGAGGTCAGCTCTACCAGAGTGCGTGAGGCGGTTCGCGACGGCAGGATGGAGGAGGTCTGCAAAATGCTGGGTACGCCCTACAGTGTGAGCGGCAGAGTGGTGCACGGCAGACGTCTGGGACGGACGCTGGGGATGCCCACTGCCAACCTGATCCCCGCAGAGGAGAAGCTTTTACCGCCCAACGGGGTCTACTACGCCAGAGGGATCGTGGACGGAGAGGTATATCGCGCCATCTCCAATGTGGGGTACAAGCCCACTGTCTCAAAGGAGCGGATCCTGGGCATAGAGACTTATCTCTATGATTTTGACGGGGAGATCTACGACAGCGAGATCCAGGTGGAACTTTTAGCCTTTCGCCGGAGGGAGCAGACATTCGACAATGTGGAGGCGCTGCGCCGGCAGATCGCTGAGGACGTGGAAGCGGGGAGCGCCTGGCGATGATTTTTTGTCGAAAAGGGTTGTAAGAGATTTTTTTTTTCGATACAATAGGATTATGTGTAGCTTTTCAACAGGAAAAGAACAAAGGAAGGATATTTGAATTGAGATGAGTCTATCTATCATTCTTTCCATGGCGGGCGGCCTGGGGCTGTTTCTCTACGGTATGCGTATTATGAGCGACAGCATCGAGAAGGTGGCAGGCGCCAGACTGAGAGGAATACTGGAACGGCTGACCACAAACCGGTTCACGGGGATGCTGGTTGGCGTGCTCTTTACAGCGGTGATCCAGTCTTCATCGGCCTGTACGGTTATGGTGGTCAGCTTCGTAAATTCCGGTCTGATGACGCTTACTCAGGCGGCGGGCGTGATCTTCGGTTCCAATATCGGTACGACAGTGACGGCACTCCTAGTTTCCTTTAAATTAGAGAAGGCGGCGCCGGTGATCCTTCTGGCGGGTGTCCTGATCCTCATGTTTGTAAAGAAGCAGAAAGTCAACCAGTGGGGTGAGGTGATCGTGGGCTTCGGTGTTCTCTTTATGGGATTGAGCGCCATGTCCGGCGCCATGTCCGGCATGAAGGATTCCCCGATGGTCTTACATATGTTTGCTTCCCTGCAGTCTCCGCTTCTGGCGGTTCTTTTGGGTACGGTCCTGACGGCAGTGATCCAGAGTTCGTCGGTGACGGTTAGTATCATGGTGCTTCTGGCCAATCAAGGCCTGATGAGTATGGACATAAGCTTGTTCATTATTCTGGGCTGTAATATCGGCGCCTGTACCTCCGCGGTGCTGGCCTCCTTGAACGGTAAGAAGGATGCGAAGCGGGCGGCGGCGATCCATCTGGCCTTTAACGTGATCGGTATGGCCATCTTCTATGTCGTTTTCAGTCTGGGCACGGAAAGTGTGGTGGAGATCCTCACGGTTATGGCGGGAGGGGATCCGGGCCGTATGGTGGCATACGCCCATATTTTGATCAAGGTGATTCAGGTTATCATCATGATGCCTTTTGTGAAACAGATCGTGAAGCTGACCTATCTGCTGGTGCCCGGCGACGACGAGAAGATCGGTTATCGGGACAGCTATCAGCTGAAATATATCGGCGAGAAAGTGGTGTTAAATCCGGCTACGGCGGTGGTGGAAGTCATCAAAGAGCTGGATCGTATGGGATCCCTTGCGGATGAGAACCTGAACCGCGCGATGAACGCGCTCATCACTCTGGATCAGGAAGAGATCGCTGAGGTCTATGAGGTGGAGAAGAATATCGATTTCTTAAGCCATGCGATCACCAATCATCTGGTGAAGATCAACCAGACAACCCTGCCTATCGAGGACTTAAAGAGCATCGGCGCTCTTTTCCATGTGGTGAACGACATTGAGCGCATCGGCGATCATGCGGAAAATATTGTGGATGCAGCGGTACAGAGGGAGAAGACCGGCGTGAGCTTTTCCAAGACGGCGCAGCGGGAGCTGGGTGAGATGATGGATATGGTCAATACCATCCTGCGCTTCTCCTTCGAAATGTTTGTCAAGAGTACAGATGAGCACGAGGAGGATATCAGGCATCTGGAGGAGGCCATTGACGAGAAAGAGAAAGAATTGCAGCAAAGACATATCGAGCGGCTCTCCAATAATGAGTGTACGCCGGAGGCAGGCGCTATGTTTTCGGATATCGTTTCCGGGTTGGAGCGGGTGGCGGACCATGCCACAAACATTGCTTTTGCCAATAGTTATTTTGAGTTAAACTAGAGAGTACAAACGGAAGAGAGCGAGAGGAAACTGTTCCAGATGAATAGAAGACCATTCTTTTTAATAATAACATTAGTTATTATATTGTGGGCGCCTTTGACGGTAGAGGCGTCCATGCCTATGCCGGATCTTCTGCCTGTGGGTCAGCTGGATCTTGACCGGGAGCCGGTGGTCGGGGAGGAAGAAGCCGGCCAGGAGGATGCCGACGGGGAAAAGAATACCGCGGAAAAAAGTGAGGGGACAGCTCAGGCTGTACTGAACGACGGCATTGGCTCCGGCACGATCCTTGTTTCTAATAAGACGGCAGAGGATTATGAGCTGGCTTATGAGCGTGCCAAAAACGCAAACTGGGGATATACCAATCTGGGAATCGCCAATGTGAGTGATAATTTGAATATTCGGGCCATTGCAGCAGAGGATGGCAGACTTGTGGGAAAGCTGCCTAAGGATGCAGCCTGCGAGGTGCTCGACACGGACGATGAATGGGTTCATATTGAGTCAGGAAATGTGGAAGGTTATGTGAGCAAAGATTTTCTGCTGACCGGCGTTGCGGCAAAAATGAAGGCGGAGGAACTGGCAACTACCATAGCCAGGGTCAACACCGACAGCCTGAAGGTCAGAGCGGAGGCGAATACGGATTCGGAGGTCATCACGCTGGTGCCGCGGGGCGAAGAGTTGGAAGTGTCGGCTGTGGAGGGCGACTGGGTCAAGGTTTTTTTGGATGATGACGAGGTGTATGTTTCCGGCGAGTATGTGGAGGTGAGCGCGGAGCTGGGCACGGCGGTCACTATGTCAGAGCTGCTCTACGGGCAGGGCGTCTCCGATGTGCGGGTGGATATCTGCCAGTATGCGAAGGAGTTTATCGGGAATCCTTATGTTTGGGGAGGTACCAGTCTGACGAAGGGGGCGGATTGCTCCGGGTTCGTCATGAGCGTTTTTAAGAAATACGGCGTGAGACTGCCTCACTCTTCCAGGGCACAGGCAAACTGCGGCACCACCATCAAGGGGTCCGAGGCAAAGCCGGG
>CAZUZZ010000039.1:0-6384 GCA_964625055.1 uncultured Bacteroides sp.
CAGCATGGTAGGATCCAGGAGTATCCCTTTCTTGGAACCGGTCTCCGGATAGCCACCCTGATTTGCAGCAAGCGCCTCCGGGTTAGACAAATATACACTTTTCCCCACCTGCACATAATCTCCGTCTACCCGCAAAGCCGGAATAAACCGTTGAAATAAATACACATCCCGATAAGGAAACTGTGTTTCCCACATTCTTCCTTTGCGCCCTCTCGTGACAGGCTCACCGGAAAGAACATCCGCATCCTCCTCCCAGCTGTCTGCCGCAAACAGATATAGATACGCATCATCGCTGGACGGTATCAACGGCATTTGCATCGTATACCGCATCTGCCTCTGCTGTGCGTCATATGTCAGGGAAACATCCATAGCGTACTCTGCCAGCTCCTCATCCGACAGGCTTGTCTCCCCAGCAGTAAGCTGCGAAAGCTCCGCCGACTGTGCTGTCCCGCTCTCCTGCGCGGTGTCCGTGCCGCTGGTCTGCTGCGCGGTATCCCCGCATCCGCCGAGAAAAACTGTTGTCAGCAAAACACCTAAGAGCAGGAGCCATATCCTCTTATCCTTCTCTCTATACACGCCTAATCCTCCTGCGCTCATTCAAAATTCACAGTAATACGTGTCATCTGCGGCAATTCACCGATCTCGTCCGACACCTGTCTGTCCCCTCTTTTCATCTGCTTGTATATCTCAAAAAAGTGTGTCGTAGGAATCTCCCTAAACCGCCACTCCGTATCCACCACCGGAATCGCCGCACAGCCTTCCTCCACACCATATTGCTTCACCTGCCCGCCTCTCCCTTCGTTCCAACCGCTGTTTGCATAGAAACTGTCCAGCGCGTCCGTTACAGCAGTGCCAATATTTTTGACCGCACTTGTCAAAACCCGATCCGAAATCCTGCTCTGATCCACATCTACACCGATCATAAGCCCGTCCTGATTCTCAGCCGCCTCCAGCACAGATTCATAGAGCCCGCCACCGCAGGCAAAGATGATCTGCACACCGCTCTCATACCATTCGTCAGCTCTCTCCCGGACCGCTATATCCGGGGAAAAAGTGTCTGCATACCAGTAACGGACCGTCACATCCTCCAAAGACAAATCCTTAGCTGCCGCATCGATTCCCTGCAGATACCCGTATCCATAGCGAAGCACCGCCGGTTCCTCTCCGCCGCCCACAAATCCAAGATTCCGATACCCTTCCCAAACCGCCATATATCCTGCCAGATAGCCCGCCTGTTCTTCATGAAATCGAATGCAGTGCACATTGTCGGCGATAGGGATCTCCTCTCCCTCCTCATCGCGGGGCACGCTGTCTACCAATAAAAAAGAAGTCTGTGGATAGCCCTCCTGCAAAGCGCCTACCGCCTCTCCGAAAAGGTCTCCGGCGCAGATGACGATCTTCGCATTCTCCGTCACCGCCTTTACTGCCGCTTCCCGATAACTCTCCGGAGCATTCGGATCCGCATGATAATAGGAAAAGGACACACCTGCTCCCAGCGCATACATCCGCACACCGTTATAGACGGCCTCGTTATAGCTGTCATCCTCCACCGAGCCGTCTGTCAGAAAGGCAATCTCCCCTCCGGTCTCAAGATAATCTCCGTAAGGGTCTTCAAACATCTGCTGTACAGATTCCCGCCAGGAACTCATCTCTATCCCCTGTGCAGTCTCCTCCTCCCCGGTCTCCTCCGGTGATGTCTCCACAGACGCATCACTTCCCGGTGCCGTCGTCTCCTGTTCCGCAGCGCCGCAAGCCGTCAGGAAGCCGGCGAAAGCCAGTCCGGCAAATCCAATTTTATATTTTATTATTTTCTTATTAAAAATGGTTCTCATACTTTTTCTATGATACCACCACTCCCAAAAATCAGCAAGTTTTCTCTACAGTCTTGCCAGCACCTCAAAGGTGCCGTTGATGTCGATCCTGCCATAACCCCACCGCCGGTCAGGATATACGATATCTCCGGGGCGGTCCGCTCCCTGGATCAGATAACTTTTTGTTCCCCTGCTGTCCACCGCCAGGGCGTTGCCGTCAACGACGGCCCACTCTAAAAACTGTGCCACGCACCCCGCCGCCAGCGCTGCCGCCATACTTGAACCGCTGACCTCGCCCAGCACCGTGGGCACCCGCACGCCGGGAGCTGCCAGATCCGGCTTGATACTACCGTTTCTGGTGTAGCCTCTTCCGGAAGGCGCATACCAGCTGTCCGCGTGACTGTTGTAAGCGGAGATCGTGATCACCTGCTGCGTATTGGCAGGTTCCGTCAGCGTCACGTCAGGACTGGGCGATAAAAAAGTGACCTTGCGCTCTAAAAACGCTTCAATGGGCAGCCACATATGGTACAGACCGCTCCCCCGCATCCTCCTTGTCGAAGGCGTCACGGATATCGTCCAGATACCCGGCGTTGGATTGGAAAAGCGCAGAAACACAAGCGGATCTCCCGCATCCCGCTCCACCAGCGTCACGCCGACCCGGATCCTGGTTTTTTCAAAAATAAAAGAGATGTTCCTGTCGATACCACTTCTGAAGTCTATGACCGGCGACACCTCTCCTCCCGGAGAGCGGATCGAGATGGCATAAGCGTCGGGAAGACTGCCCCATAGCTCCATGCAAAATCCCTTCATAGCCTCCTCCACGCGAATCTCCACATTGCTCGGCATGGTATTCTGATAGTGGTGCTCCTTATCCCCCTCATTACCGCCACAGACCACCACCGCCCGACTTCTGCGGCCCGCCACGATATTCAGATAAGAATCCAGAGAAGAGGTGCCGTCATGGCTGCCCATATTCGTTCCAAGACCTAGCACGATCACCACCGGCTTGCTGTACGCCACAGCCATCTGCTGCAGATACCGCACCGCTTCCATGATATCGTTTTCCTGATAAGCCTTTGCTCCATCGTTTATGAGATAGTATTCTCTCAGATACTGCTTGGCTTCTTTCAGCTTCACCACGGCGATATCCGCCCGCGGAGCTGCGCCTCGAAAGGTAAGACCCTGATTCAGCTCGCTGCCAGCCGCCGCAGAGGCCATCTGAGTGCCATGACCGTCCGTGTCGGTACTGGGCACCACCGACAACGGATTCATTTCCGAAAGCGCCCTGTTGATGTCCGCCCGACGATACTGTGTTCCATAAAGAAAGCCTTCCGGAGGTTCTCCGGATTGTATGGTCTGATCCCAGATCGAGACGATGCGGGTATTCCCATCCGCATCCCGGAATACATCCTCCTGATACCGGATCCCCGTATCAATAAAACCGATGATAACGCCATTTCCCTGCAATGCCAGCGGCGGATTCTGCACACGGATATTTCCCATAGCCGCAAGGCAGGAAGGATCAAAGGGCGTAGTTCCTATCTGCATCAAGCCGTAAAGTTTTGGAATTGCGGAGTAACCATAATAGCCGATCGACATGGGTGGTATCTGACTGCGATTCACATAGACAACACCGTAGCCGGCGTCTATGGCATGATAGCAGGCATCCACGTCCACCGTTTCCAAAAGCTGGGGAAGCAGATCATAATCTACGATGAGATCTGCATAGTCGTCCGACAAGATTCTCTCTTTACAAGTCAATTTTCTCTCTTCATATAAATATAACTCGATATTTATATGCCTCTCCGCCGCATCAGTCCCTTGTCGTATCCTATGCAGCAGGCGGCTGTCTTGCCACTCTGTCAAATGATTCGCAATCAAAAGGCGACTTCTTATAAAAAACACCTCTCCTCACCTCGTGCAAACGATAATTCGTTTATTATTTTATTAAAATGCTCTTGCTCCCGAAATACTTTCATGCTACAATATCGTTACCATTCAAAACAAATCTTGATTCTTATATGGCGCACGATATCATACGGCGCATATTCGGGCGATTCTGCCAGAGATTCACATTTGTTTGGCAGGACTGCTGTGAAAAGAAAGAAGTATTGTAGCTTTCCTGCACTTTTACAGGGAGGTTACTATGGAAAACAAAAGCACTGTCGAAACTTATGAAGACAAAAAACAAAGAACAGCTGTCTTCAACTTGACAAGCGATCTGTTTGCCGGAAAAGTATTTGAAGATATCGGTGCCTGTCAGGAACTATGCAGGATATTGTTAAAAGATGAGCACATTGCTTTAAGAAATGTCAAAACACAGTACGTCATACGGAATCTTGAAAATCATTCCGTGGAACTGGACATTCTGGCGGAAGAAATATTCGGAAATCTTATTAACGTGGAACTGCAGATGTATAAAGAGCCTGCGCCATTTAGAAGAACGCGATATTATCTTTCCAGCATTGATATGAGCATACTAGAAAAGGGCAGACCTTATTACGAACTGCCGGATGTGACCATTGTATATATCACACAAGAAGACTTTATTGGCGGTAAAAGAGGCCACTATGTTAGGAATCGATCAGAAGATGACCTGGAGATACCCGTATGTCCGGATAACGGCCAGTATGAGAACTACTTCAATCTGGAATATCCGACAGATGATGTAAAAATCAATGAATTGCTGAGATATCTCAAAAACTCTGACCCATTTTATCAGACGAAAAATTTTCCAAGAATCGTAGAACGGGTCAATTATTTCAAAATACAGAAGGAAGGTGTTACCATTATGTGTGAGATTGCAGATAAGATCAGGCAAGAAGGCAGAGCAACCGGTATCATTGAAGGAAAAATCGAGTCTATACTGGAATTATTGGAGGAACTCGGAAATATTCCCAAACAACTTATACAGCGTATCAGCAAAGAAACCAGTCCTGAAGTCCTAAGCAAATGGCATAAATATGCAGCTAAAGCATCCAGTTTTGCTGAGTTTGAGACAAAAATGCAGGGGACAGATTGAACCCTGTCCCCACCTTAAGTATTATCCTCTTATGACTGCCGTATCTCTTTCAATCGATCCGGATGCTCCGCGCTCCTGCTGCGAATATCAATAATAGGACCTCCGGTCCCCTCAATATACTCTCTGGTGATCGTCACCCGGCCGATATTGTCATCCTTGGGCACCTCGTACATGATATCCAGCATAAACTCCTCAATGATGGCCCGCAGCGCTCTGGCTCCGGTTTCCTTCTCCAACGCCTTATCCGCAATCGCTTCCAGCGCTCCTTCATCGAAGAGCAGCTCCACCTCATCCAGCTCCAGAAGCTTCTGATACTGTTTTAAGATAGCGTTTCTGGGCTGGCTTAATATCTGTATCATCATCTCCCGGCTCAAACCCTCCAACGTAAATATCACCGGCAGACGGCCGATAAACTCCGGTATCATGCCAAATTTTCTGATATCCTCCACCGTCACATGGCTTAGGATATTCTTTTCTTTGTCATACTTATCCTTTAACTCGGCACTGTAACCGATGGAGGTCTTTTTGTTGAGTCTCTGCTTGATGATATCGTCCAGATCAGGAAAAGCACCACCGCAGATAAACAGGATATTTCTGGTATTCACCGTAGCCAGGGGTACCATGGCATTTTTAGAGTTTGCGCCCACCGGCACCTCCACCTCGGCTCCCTCCAGCAGCTTGAGCATTCCCTGCTGTACAGACTCGCCGCTCACATCCCGGGCATTGGTGTTCTTCTTCTTTGCGATCTTATCGATCTCATCGATAAAGATGATACCGCGCTCCGCACGCTCCACATCATTATCCGCCGCCGCCAGAAGCTTGGACACCACGCTTTCGATATCGTCACCGATATACCCCGCCTCCGTCAGCGAAGTGGCATCCGCGATCGCCAGCGGCACATCCAAGAGCTTTGCCAGAGTTTTTACAAGATAAGTCTTACCACAACCTGTAGGACCGATCATGAGCATATTAGACTTTTCGATCTCAATCTCATCCATGGTGCCAGTGGCTACTCTTTTATAGTGATTGTAGACAGCCACGGACATCACCTTTTTGGCATACTCCTGTCCCACCACATACTCGTCCAGCTTCTGTTTGATCTTATGAGGCGGCATGATATTACGGATATCAATCTCCGCCTCGCTCTTTTTCTTCTTTTTCTTCGGCTTCTGCTTGTTGGGAATACCGCCATCAC
Source organism: uncultured Bacteroides sp. (assembly GCA_964625055.1). Classification (GTDB taxonomy): domain Bacteria; phylum Bacillota; class Clostridia; order Lachnospirales; family Lachnospiraceae; genus UBA3282. The sequence continues at coordinate 6,029 of CAZUZZ010000039.1, forward strand.
CCCGCAGATCCGCCAGATTGACAAAACTGATATTCGGAAAGCCCTTGCCGGTATTCATATCGCTGAACTCAGGATTGTTTAAAAGTCCCTGATAATCAAACTGGCTGACCGTATCCATAGTCTTGTGCATACAGTCGTCACAGACACAGATATGATTGGGCAGCCGGAACATCTTGCCTGCCTTACTCTCCGGCCTGCGGCAGATAAAGCAGACGTCCTCATAATCACTGCCGGAATCGTCTCCCTTTTTTTCTTCAGTCTCCGCTTTTTCCTGCTCTTCTATCGATGTATCTTCGTATTTATCGTCCATACCATCCTCCATTTTGCCGGTCATCTATCTTCGCAGTGCACATTCG
>CAZUZZ010000039.1:6484-10079 GCA_964625055.1 uncultured Bacteroides sp.
ATCGTCCATACCATCCTCCATTTTGCCGGTCATCTATCTTCGCAGTGCACATTCGGAAGCCTGCGGCTTCCTCATTCGCGGGCTTCGCCCTATGCATACGTAATCTGAAAAAACAGTCAGCAAGCTGCCCTTTTTTCATCTTACGTCTGCGCACTGCTCATTGCTTTCGCGTACATTATATCATATCTTAGAAGCCAGTACACTAAAACATTCCGGAAAGAATTACGAAGTAATTCTTTGGTCGCAGGATGCTGATCCTGCGACGAAGAAAAAGACGGTCTTATGTCCGCCTTTTTCCTCTACTTTAAATAACATTTGCTATTTAATGCATTATTCACTCGCTTTATTGCCCAACGTCACAGTGACATTGATCTCCTCATACCCGGTCACCGTCATCGTCCTGACCTTGACCTCCACAGTATCTCCCTTTGCGTAATACTCCAATTCCTTCTGCAGCTCTTCCATGGATGCAATCCTGTTACCGCCAAGCGCTGTGATGATATCGCCCTGTTTCAGTCCCGCCTCGGAAGCCGCCGTGTTCTCGAAAACCTGCGCGATATAAACGCCCTCCGGCATACCGTAGTCGCGGGATACCTCCTCGGTAACGCTGATACCGGAAATACCCAGATATCCTCTCTCTTCCTCAGCCACCTTGCTTCTGGTCTCCCGCAGCATCAGTTCTGCGATAATGGGGCTGGCCGATGAGATCGGAATGGCATATCCCATCCCCTCCACGGCGCTGCCGCCGATCTTATTGGAGTTGATGCCGATCACCTCACCCTTGATGTTCAAGAGCGCACCACCGGAATTACCGGGGTTGATAGCCGCATCTGTCTGGATAAAGGTGCCCTTCACACTGTCACTGCCGTAACCGCCTGACAGTTCTATGGTTCTGTCGAGTGCACTGATCACACCCGTGGTGACCGACTGCCCGTAGCCCAGGGAATTGCCTATGGCAATGGCGGGCTCGCCCACCATCAGTTCGTCGGAATTACCCAGCGTCGCCACCTTGATCTGCTGCAAAGTGTTGTCTGACATCTCTGTCATCGGCACTGCGATCACTGCCAGATCCATGGAAATATCCTGTCCCTTGATAAAAGCTTTCGCCTCGCTGTCCTCAACAAACTGTACCGTCAACTGATCTGTTCCCTCTACCACATGATAATTGGTCACGATCAAAAGCTCTGAATCATTTTGTCCCACGATAATACCTGAACCGCTGGCATCCGCCTCACTGCTCATGGAACGCCCGAAGAAGGATGTTGTCTCCGTATAATGGTTATTTACCGCCACAATAGAGGGCATTACCTCTTCCACCACTCCGGTCACATCAGATACCACAGCCGTCACATTCTCAGACTGCCGGATCGGGGATTCCGTCTCCTGCCCACTCAGGGGCTGTTCAGCCTCTGTCGCCTCGACTTCTGTCTCCTGCATGGTTACTGCAGTGGTCTCCGTTTTTTTGGAAAGCTCTCCTGATGCTGACTCTACCAGAAACAGTCCAAGTCCCGCAAAGAGACCGAACAGCAGCCCCAGAGAAACCGCCGCTGCCGCTTTCTTAAAATAGGAACCGGCACCTTTCTTCTCCTTCGGCTTTTTTACCTGCTTTTGCTCGGCCTGCGTATAGCCGCTCGCGTAAGCGCCGCCGTATTGATAGCTGCCTGTGCCGCCCTGATAAGTGCTGCCGTTATAGGAATCCTGCTGACCGCCCTGCCCATAAGTGTTCCTGTCCTGATATCCTGTATTTTGATAGGTTCTGTCGTTTGGATAATTATTTTCGTACATATCGCCGCTCCTTTCATAAAACGTACACTTCCATTTTATTTTCCCCCGTCGATCATGTACACAGTATATCTGCCATTTGTGTTTAAATTGTGTTCAATTTATAGATAAAATGTGTTTTTTGCGAATGGCGCGGGCTGAACTGCACACACTTACTCTACCGTCACGGATTTCGCCAGATTTCTGGGCTTATCCACGTCACAGCCCTTCCCCACCGAAACGTAATATCCGAAAAGCTGCAGCGGTATGATCGCCAGTGAATTGGCAAAATAAGGATTCGTCTCAGGAATATAAATCACGTAATCCGCCGCTTTCTCGATTTCCTTATTTTCCTCGCAGGTCACCGCCAGGAGGAACGCGCCTCTCGCCTTCACCTCCACCATGCTGCTGATGGTCTTCGCGTAAAGCCCCGGCTGGGTGGACACCGCCGCCACAAGCGTCCCTTCCTCTATCAGGGAGATGGTGCCGTGTTTAAGTTCACCCGCCGCATAGGCTTCCGAGTGGATGTAGGAGATCTCCTTCAGCTTCAGAGACCCCTCCAGTGAGATCGCATAATCGATGCCTCTGCCGATAAAGAATACATCCTTGGCGCCGATATAGCGGTTGGCAAATCTCTGGATCTTATTTTTATTGTTGAGCAAAAGTTCGATCTGATCCGGCAGGCACCGCAGATCGCCTATCAGAGATGCGAAGGTCGCATCGTCGATCTCACCGCGCACTCTGCCGAATTTCATCGCCAGAAGGTAGAGCGCTACAAGCTGCGCTGTATAAGCCTTGGTGGTCGCCACTGCGATCTCCGGTCCTGCCCAGGTGTACATCACCTTATCCGCTTCTCTGGCGATAGAGCTTCCCACCACATTGACGATACCCAACACCTGGAAACCTCTCGCCTTGGATTCCCGAAGCGCCGCCAGCGTGTCCGCCGTCTCTCCGGACTGGCTGATCACTACCACCATGGCGCCCTCCTCCAGAATGGGATTGCGGTAGCGGAACTCGGAAGCCAGATCCACTTCCACCGGAATGCGGGCAAGCCCCTCGATCACATACTTGCCCGTGACACCCGCATGGTAAGCGGAACCGCAGGCCACAATGTGGATCTTCTTCACCGCCCGGATATCCTCGTCGCTCATGGCAAGTTCCTCGATCACAATATCCTGATCCTTCAGGCGGGGCATCAGCGTATCTGTCACCGTCTTGGGCTGTTCATACATCTCCTTCAGCATAAAATGCTCATACCCGGCTTTCTCCGCCGCGCTGGTATCCCAATCGATGGTCACCGGTGTCTTGGAAATCTCCTCCTCATCCACCGTATAAAAGTGCATATGATCCGCCCGCAGGCGCACCACTTCCTGATTATCCACGTAATATACCTTTCTGGTATACTTCAGGATTGCCGGCACATCCGAGGCGATAAAGCATCCGTCCTCATTCTGCCCCACGATCAGGGGAGAATCCTTTCTGGCCGCGAAAACCTGATCCGGGCAGTCCGCAAAAAAGATTCCCAGCGCGTAAGAACCCTGTACGCGGTGAAGCACCTTGGTGACGGCCTCCAACGGATTTCCCTTGTAGTAGTAATCCAGCATATGGGCCAAAACTTCCGTGTCCGTCTCCGACACGAATTTATAGCCCCGCTCCGTGAGCATCTTGCGAAGCTGCAGGTAATTTTCTATGATGCCGTTATGTACCACAGCGATGGTCTCCGCCTCATTAAAATGGGGATGGGCATTGCTGTCGCTGGGCACACCGTGTGTCGCCCAGCGGGTATGTCCGATGCCGCAAAGCCCCGGCATTCTGCGGTAATGCTTCCCACACA